>NZ_LHPA01000012.1:0-114816 GCF_001297215.1 Pseudomonas sp. RIT-PI-o
CACGCCACCACCCTTCAGCCCTCGCGCCATGTACGCCGTCACCGCCGACACCAAAAACGAAGACCTGCTGGCCAACGCCTGCGAAACCCTCGCCTCGGCCAAAACCATCGCCCAGGAATTCGCCGGATTGGTGAAACCGTCGCAGCGCCGGACGCTGATGGGCATCGCGCAGCTGATCATGCTCGGCGAATTGGCGGTGAATCGGGTGCTGGATAATCTGGAGTTGCCGGGTTGACGCAGGCATTGGGGACACCAGTTGATTGATCCAGCGTCAATTCTGACGCCTTCGCGAGCAGGCTCGCTCCCACCGTTGAACGGCTTCCAACGTGGGAGCGCGAATACTGGCTAAGGCGCAACACAAAACCTTGAGGCAGAAAAAGCCCGCCGCCCCCTTTCAGTCGGGGCGGCGGGTTGCAGATCACTACGCCGTTAAAACCTGTTCAGGTGTAATCGGGCCGAAACCGAGATTCTTGCCGTTGATATAGCGCGCGCCCTTGAGCAGCTCCGTACCCTCGATAACGACGACCGCGTCCTGCGTGTACATAAACGTCACCACCGATACCGGCGTCGTACGCTCCGGCAGCCCCCAAGACACTTTTGTCCGCTGCTCTATGAGGGTCAGTGCCCAATCAAACCAAATGATGGGGAGGTCTTCGATCCTGATTTCGCGCTCCGGATCTTCCCAACGAAAGTCCTGCCGCGCCGTCATCAAAAGCGCACTTCCCTCAATGACGAATTCCGGCTTGCCAAATCGCCTCTCCATTTCATCGTTGATCCAGCCATCCAAGTACAAATCCGGATCGGTGAAGAGTTCGAAAAGCATCGCACTGTTGACGATTTTTCCTGCAGAACCACCAATCACACTGTAGTGATTGTGGTACGCCAAACCCTCCAGCTCCGGCCGAATCGCGTTGCTCGACACCTCCAGGTAATTGGCGCTGTAGGCGTTGGCCATCTGCTTGAAATGGGTGAAGTCCAGCATCAACTTGAAAGTCACGGTGTAACCGATTGCGCGATCGGCTGTACGTTGTTCCAACACTCCCGAGACGAATTCAACCTCCATACCTTGCAACTTTATATAGGGCTGGTCTGCCATGATTGCTTCCTCTGAAACCCGATGCAGGCGCCGCTCCCTGGTACTCGCATCAAATGATCAGAGCGACCAATGCAGGGAAATGCCGGGAGAATTCCCATGGCAATGAGAGCGCCGGCGGGCGCGGCCGTCTACTGTCAGACTTGACAGGTTGAGAGGTTTTCCAGACAGACGGTAACCGTCAGGAATCGCGCCGCAGATTCGGCGGAATCGGCAAATCATCCTTGAGCGGATCCGGCCGTTTACCCTTGCCCGCCTGGTGTTGGCGGATCTGGTAGACGTAAGCCAATACCTGCGCTACGGCCAGATACAGCCCGCCGGGGATTTCCTGCTCCAGTTCGGTGGAGTAGTAGATCGACCGCGCCAACGCCGGCGACTCGAGGAGCATGACGTTGTTGGCGACGGCGATTTCGCGGATTTTCAGAGCGATGAAGTCGCTGCCCTTGGCCAGCAGCACCGGCGCGCCGCCCTTCTCCGAGTCGTACTTGAGGGCGACGGCGTAGTGGGTCGGGTTGGTGATGACCACATCGGCTTCGGGGATCGCCGCCATCATCCGCCGCTGGGACATTTCGCGCTGGGTCTGGCGGATGCGCTGCTTGACCTCGGGGCGGCCTTCCTGGTCCTTGTGTTCGTCGCGCACTTCCTGCTTGGTCATCAGCAGTTTCTTGTGCGCTTCCCAAAGCTGCACCGGCACGTCGACGGCGGCGATGATGATCAGGCCGCAGGCCAGCCACAGCGTGCTCCAGCCCACCAGCAAAACACTGTGGATGATCGCCATGTCCAGTGGCTCGTGGGCGATGCGCAGAAAGTCATCGACGTCGGCGGACAACACCACCAACGCCACGCCCAGGGTAATCAGGAACTTCGCCAGTGCCTTGAGCAGTTCGACCACAGCCTTGAACGAAAACATGCGCTTGAGGCCGGCGGCCGGGTTCATCCGGCTGAATTTGGGCGCCAGGGAGCTTGCGGCGAACAGCCAGCCACCGAGCGAGATCGGGCCGATCACGGCGGCGAGCAACAGGGTGATCATGACTGGCTGAATCGCCAGCAAGGCAATCAACCCTGACTCCAACAGAAAACGGCCCATGGCGCCCTGGTCCATGACCACTTCGCGGGACAGGGTGAAGTTCAGGCGCATCACGTCCATCAGTTCTTGCGCGAGCATGCCGCCAAAAATCAGCAGCGCAGCGGCACCGGCCATCATCACCGCAAGGGTGTTGAGCTCTTTGGAACGGGCGATTTCACCCTTCTCTCGGGCATCCTTTTTACGTTTGTCCGTGGGGTCTTCTGTTTTGTCCTGACCGCTTTCGCTCTCTGCCATGACTCAGCGCGCCCGTGCCAGTTCGCGTAGCAACTGCAAGGCCTCGCTGGCCAGCGGTTGATACTGGTTGAGAATGTCCGCCAGACCCACCCAGACGATGAACAGGCCGAGCACCATGGTCAGCGGAAAACCGATCGAGAAGATGTTCAGTTGCGGCGCGGCGCGGGTCATCACGCCGAAGGCGATGTTGACCACAAGCAACGCGGTGATCGCTGGCAGCACCAGCAGCAACGCGGCGCCAAGCACCCAGCCGAGTTTGCCGGCCAGCTCCCAGTAATGCTCAACCATCAGACCGCCGCCGACCGGCAGCGTGGTGAAGCTTTCAGTCAGGACTTCGAACACCACCAGGTGGCCGTTCATCGACAGGAAGAGCAGCGTCACAAGCATGGTGAAGAACTGACCGATCACCGCCACCGAAACGCCGTTGGTAGGGTCGATCATCGAAGCGAAGCCCATACCCATCTGCACCGCGACAATCTGCCCGGCGACGGCAAAGGCCTGGAAAAACAGTTGCAGGGAAAATCCGAGCACGGCGCCGACCAGAATCTGCTCGCCGATCAACAGCAGACCGCTGAGGTCAAGCGGGCTGACGGCGGGCATCGGCGGTAGCGCCGGGGTGATGACCACGGTGATCGCCACGGCGAAATACAGGCGCACGCGGCGCGGGATCAGGGTGGTGCCGAACACCGGCATGACCATCAGCATCGACGCCACGCGAAACAGCGGCAACATGAACGACGCCACCCAGGTGCTGATCTGGGTGTCGGTCAACTGAAGCAGCGATTGCATGGCTTAGCCGATGACCATCGGGATGTTTTTGTACAGCTGGATGATGTATTCCATGAACGTCTGCACGATCCACGGACCGCCGATGATCAGGGTCACCAGCATCACCAGAAGGCGCGGCAGGAAGCTCAGGGTCTGTTCGTTGATCTGCGTGGCGGCCTGGAACATCGACACCAGCAGGCCGACCAGCAGGCTCGGCACCACCAGGATGGCGACCATCATGGTGGTCAGCCACAGCGCTTCACGAAAGATATCGACCGCGACTTCCGGCGTCATGGCGAAACACCTCCAAAACTGCTGGCCAGGGTGCCGATGATCAGCGCCCAGCCATCCACCAGCACGAACAGCATGATCTTGAACGGCAACGAGATGATCAGCGGCGAGAGCATCATCATACCCATGGCCATCAGCACGCTCGCCACGACGAGGTCGATGATCAGGAACGGGATGAAGATCATGAAGCCGATCTGGAACGCGGTTTTAAGTTCGGAAGTCACGAACGCCGGCACCAGGATGGTCAGCGGCGCCTGATCCGGGGTGGCGATGTCGGTGCGCTTGGACAGGCGCATGAACAGCTCCAGATCGCTGGTGCGGGTCTGCGCGAGCATGAAATCCTTGATCGGCACCTGAGCTTTTTCCACCGCTTGCTGCGCAGTGAGGGTTTCCGCCAGATACGGTTGCAATGCGTCGTTATTCACCCGGTCGAACACCGGCGCCATGATGAACAGCGTCAGGAACAGCGCCATGCCGGTGAGGATCTGGTTCGACGGCGTCTGTTGCAGACCGAGGGCCTGACGCAGGATCGAGAAGACGATGATGATCCGCGTGAAACTGGTCATCAGAATGACCGCCGCCGGAATAAAGCTCAGCGCGGTCATGATCAGCAGGATCTGCAGACTGACCGAATATTCCTGCGCGCCGTCGGCATTGGTGCCCAGCGTAATCGCCGGGATCGACAATGGATCGGCGGCCAACGCCAGCGGCGCGGCCAGCAACAGGACCAGCGTCAAGACGATGCGGAGCGCACCCATTACTTCGTATCCTTCTGATCCTTGCCGAGAATTTTCAGCAGATGCTGAGCAAATTCCGGCGTCGCTTTTTCACTGGCGGAGGGGACTTCGACCGGTTCCTTGAGCACATGCAGCGCGGTGATGGTGCCGGGGCTGAGGCCGAGCAGGATCTGCTCGTTGCCGACCTGTACCAGCATCAATCGGTCACGCGGGCCGAGCGCGCGTGAGCCGATCAACTCGATCACCTGGCCCTTGCCCACCGGTCCTGCCTGCTGCACGCGGCGCAGCAGCCAGGCGAGGAAGAAGATCAAGCCCAGCACCAGCAGCAAACCGAACACCAGTTGCGTCAACTGCCCGGCCACGCCGCTGTTGACCATTGGCGCGGTGGCGGCAGGCGCAGCCGTGGTTGCACTCGGCTCGACCGCCAGCACGCTCAACGGCAATGCCAGCAGAACCCAGAGAAACCTTTTCACTCAGCGCAGCTTCTTGATGCGTTCGCTTGGGCTGATCACGTCGGTCAGGCGGATGCCGAACTTCTCGTTGACCACCACCACTTCGCCGTGAGCGATCAGCGTGCCATTGACCAGCACGTCGAGCGGCTCACCGGCCAGACGATCGAGCTCGATCACCGAACCCTGGTTGAGTTGCAGCAGGTTGCGGATGTTGATGTCGGTACTGCCGACTTCCATGGAAATCGACACCGGAATGTCGAGGATCACGTCCAGGTTCGGACCGTCGAGGGTCACCGGATCGTTGTTCTTCGGCACGCTGCCGAACTCTTCCATCGGCAGACGGTTGGAGCTGGAAGTGCCGGCGTCGGCGGCCAGCAGTGCATCGATGTCAGCCTGGCCAGCGTCACCGGTTTCTTCCAGGGCCGCAGCCCATTCATCGGCCAGTGCCTGATCGTCCTGCGCGTTCATATCGTCGTTCATCATGTGTCCTCGGCGGGCAACAATTCGGTTAAATACGGGGGTGAAAGGCGCCGCCTCAGCGACGCTCGATCGGCTCGATCACTTGCAACGCGAGGTTGCCTTTGTGCGAGCCCATCTTGACCTTGAAGGCCGGCACGCCGTTGGCGCGCATGATCATGTCTTCCGGCATCTCGACCGGGATCACATCGCCCGGTTGCATGTGCAGGATGTCGCGCAGCTTCAACTGGCGGCGGGCCACGGTGGCACCGATGGGCACGTCGACATCGAGCACATCCTGGCGCAGGGCATTGACCCAGCGCTCGTCCTGATCGTCGAGGTCGGACTGGAAACCGGCGTCGAGCATTTCCCGCACCGGCTCGATCATCGAGTACGGCATGGTCACGTGCAGGTCGCCGCCACCGCCATCGAGTTCGATGTGGAAGGTGGAGACGACAATTGCTTCGCTCGGGCCGACGATGTTGGCCATGGCCGGGTTCACTTCCGAGTTGATGTACTCGAAATTGACTTCCATGATCGCCTGCCAGGCTTCCTTCAGATCGACGAAGGCCTGCTCGAGCACCATGCGCACCACGCGCAGTTCGGTCGGGGTGAATTCACGCCCTTCGATTTTGGCGTGACGGCCGTCGCCGCCGAAGAAGTTGTCCACCAGTTTGAACACCAGTTTGGCGTCGAGGATGAACAGCGCAGTGCCGCGCAGCGGTTTGATCTTGACCAGATTGAGGCTGGTCGGCACGTACAGCGAGTGCACGTATTCGCCGAACTTCATCACCTGCACGCCACCGACGGCAACGTCCGCCGAGCGGCGCAGCATGTTGAACATGCTGATGCGGGTGTAGCGGGCGAAACGCTCGTTGATCATTTCCAGCGTCGGCATGCGTCCACGGACGATGCGATCCTGGCTGGTCAGGTCGTAGCTTTTGACACTGCCGGGTTCGGCAGCATTATCGGTCTGTACCAGACCATCATCGACGCCATGCAACAGCGCATCGATTTCATCCTGGGACAGCAGATCCTGCACGGCCATGTCGTGTTCCTACTGCAGTACGAAATTAGTGAAAAGCAACTGTTCGATGACCACTTTGCCCAGCTCTTTCTGCGCCACTTCCTGGACGCTGGCGGTGGCCTTCTGGCGCAACATCTCCTGGCCGACCGGGGTCGCCAGTGTGGCGAAATCCTGACCGGAGAAGAGCATCACCAGGTTGTTGCGGATAACCGGCATGTGCACTTTGAGCGCGTCCAGATCGGCCTGGTTACGCGCCAGCATGGTGATGCTCACCTGCATGTAGCGCTGACGGCCGTTCTGGTTGTAGTTGGCAACGAAGGCTGGCGCCATCGGCTCGAAAATCGCTGCCTGCTTGCCGACCGGCGCTGCTTCAGCGGCCTCGGCAGGCTTGCTCTGGGCGCCGTGCATGAAGAACCAGGTCGCCCCGACGGATGCACCAATGGCCACCAGCAACGCCAGCACGATCACGATGATCAGCTTGAGTTTGCCTTTGGTTGCGGGGTCTTTTACTGCTGCAGCTTCGCTCTTCGCCATGCCAATAATCCGTCACTAATCGGGGGTTTCACAGTCGCACGGCAAGGCAAGAGCAAGTGTTATGCCAGAAGTGTCGGAGGCTGAAGGGAGGGCGACATAAAACAAATGTAGGAGTGAGCCTGCTCGCGATTGCGGTGTGTCAGTCAACGAGTCCGCTAACTGACACACCGCAATCGCGAGCAGGCTCACTCCTACGGGGGGGGCTGTGCTTTATCAGGCGTAATAGTCGACCGCGCTGGTGCCGATGACGCTGGTGGGCTGCGCCGCCACTTCAGCCACAGTGGCCGGTGCCAAATCTTCATCCGCCGAATCCAGACGCCCGCCGGCGGCGCTGGTGCGTCCGGTGTGGCCCTGCTGCGCCTGTTCCTGGCCTTGCTGGCCCTGCCAGCCACGGTTCTGGTCGGAGACGTTGACGTCGACCTGGCCCATGCCCTGCTGATTGAACATGTCGCGCAGGCGATGCATCTGGCTGTCGAGCGCTTCACGCACGCTCGGGTGCGCGCTCATGAAGGTCACCTGGGTCTGCTGATCGGGAACCATGTTCACGCGGATATCCAGACGCCCCAGTTCAGCCGGTTGCAACTGAATATCGGCGGCCTTCAGGTTGACGCTGGACAGATACATGACGCGGTTGACCACTTCTTCAGTCCAGCCGCTCTGGTGCATGGCGATCGGCTGATTCACCGGCAGCGCATTCGCGGTTTTTGGCGTAGCGGCCTGGGTCAGTGCCGCCAGACGGTTGGCGAAGTCGTCGACGCGGGTATCGCTGGTGGCTGATTTCAGATCCTTCAGACCATCATCGATCAGCCCGCTGAAGGCTTTTTCGCCACCTTGGCTGGTGCTGTCCTTGTCGGCCTGGACGTCGAGCATGCTGGCCATGCCGGCGGCAAAGTTCTGCGCAGCGGTCAGTTCGCCGTCGGCCTGAGCCTGAGCGGGAGAGGCTTTCGGTTGTGCCTGACTGGCGGCAGAAATATGCCCGCCCTGCTCCATCGCCATGCGCACGGCCGGCATCGAGTCGAGCGGGTCGGCCGAGGGATCGAAATCGCTGTCGGTAGCCGCCGGATCTTTGACCATGCCCGGCACAGCAGCCAATGCAGGTGTCTCAGTTTCCGGCTGGGCTGGCGCCGCGACTACCGGGGTTTGCACGACAGGCGCTGCGACCAATGGCTGGACGACTTGAGCCAGGGCTGGATCCAGCGCCGGGTCTACAGGCGCGGTATCGACCACAGGGGTTTGTACGGTTTCAGCGGTGTCATCGGCAGTGGCAGCTGCGTCGTCACTCGCCGCCGCTTTGTCCGCAGGCAACGCTTTGCCGCTATCGGCAACTGCTGGCTCGGGCGCGGCAGACTGATCTTTGCCGATATCCTTTTTGCCGCTGTTGTCAGCGACCTTGTCGCGTGCCGGTTTGACTGAATTATCGGCGCTGGCGGCAGGCTTGGCCGGCGCTTGATTGGCGAACACTTTGGCGAAGCTCGAAGCCTTGTCCCCGGCGTCTGCGGCCATTGCCGACGATTTGGCAGAGGCGGCTTGCGCCTTGGCCTGGGCGGCGGTCTGAAGAAGAATGTTGGGGGTCGCAGGCATGACACGGTCTCCGCTGCACTGGGATCGTAGGTACAGTTGAGCAAGATGACTGCAAGTGCCGGGCCAGTTTGGCCAGACACTTGCGAAAAACGCCGGAAGGCGGCTTCAGTGGGTATGGGCGTGGTGCTTTTCGTCTTCGTACACGGGGCGTACGTCGGCGAACTCGGAATGGATGTCGGCAACCAGCTGAGCGAGTGCTTCCGGGCTTTTGTCCTTGGCATTCGACTCCAGGTCCTGGCACAACTCAGCGAGTCGAACCGCGCCCATGTTGCAGGCGCTGCCTTTGAAACTGTGGGCACAACTCATTAGCTGATCGGCGTCTTTGGTTGCGCGCAAGTTGCTCAAGCGCTCCTCAGAGTCATTCAGAAAAGTATCCAGAAGCTCTGGATAATCGCCCTCCATTACCTCGCGCAAGATATCGAGAACGTCGCGATCTACATTTGGGACAGTCACTTGCTCACTCCTTGATCAAGAATGGGCGGATTATGCCTCAATCTCCCAGAAAAACTCCACGCTGGCACTACGACCTTGGTCCGACCAGCTGGCGTTGTGGCACAGTTGCCGGACCAGGCTGATGCCGCGTCCCGACAGGCGGACATTGTCCAGAGGCCGCTGCATGACCCGCGCCACATCGAAACCCTTGCCACTGTCCTCGACCCGGATGACCAGACGCCCGCCCTCGCCTCGCGGTTGCACCTGCAGATGCACCCGCACGAAACCCTCCTGCAGCGCCTCCAGGCGTGCCGCACGCATTTCGTAGTAGCGGGCAAACCCGGCCGCATCGCGCTTGAGGCTGGAATCGAGCCCGAGCACGCCATGCTCCAGCGCATTGGAATACAACTCGGCGAGTACGCTGTACATGGCCCCGCTTTGCGAGCGCAGGCCGTGCACCTCAAGCAACAACTGCAAGAGAAATGGCAGCGGATTGAAGCGCCTGAGCGTGGCACCGCGAAACTCGAAACTGGCCGACCAGTCCAGCGGGCACGACTGGCCGCTGTCCGAATACACCGGTGCCGCGCCGTGGGCCTGCGTCGACTCGAGCAGGCTGACCTCGACCATGCTCACGTCATCACGGGCCTGTCCGCGAAAATCGCGCAACGCCTGCTCGATGTCCTCGAACAGCCGATCCGGCTCGCTATTGGCGGCAAAGACCTGCTGCAAACGCTCGACACCGAACAACTGGTCATTGGCATCGCAGGTATCGATCACCCCGTCCGATAACAGAAACACCCGATCATCAACGGCCATCGGATACACATCCGTACGGTCATCGAAGGCCTGCGCACTGAGAATTCCCAACGGTAAATGCCGCGCTGGCAGCGGCACGCGCTCGCCACTCGCCATGCGGTGCAAGTAACCGTCGGGCATGCCGCCGTTCCACACCTCCACCGAGCGGCTCTGGAAACTCAGACAGAGCAACGTGGCGCAGCAGAACATGTCCACCGGCAGGATGCGCTTGAGCTTGGCGTTCATCTCGCGCAGGGTTTCGGCCAGACCGTAGCCCTTGGCGGTCATGCCGTAGAACACTTCGGCCAGAGGCATCGCGCCGACTGCCGCCGGCAAGCCATGCCCGGTGAAATCGCCGAGCATGACGTGCATGTCACCGGCCGGCGTGTAGGCCGCCAGCAACAAATCGCCGTTGAACAGTGCGTACGGCGATTGCAGGTAACGGATGTTCGGCGCACTCAGGCAGCCAGAATGCGCAACCTTGTCGAACACCGCTTTGGCCACGCGCTGTTCGTTGAGCAAATAGTCGTGATGTCTGGCGATCAAGTCGCGCTGCTGCAGAACCGTCGCCTGCAGCCGGCGCAAGCGATCCATCGCCTTGATTTTGGCGGCGAGGATCACCTGGTTGTACGGCTTCGCCAGAAAATCGTCGCCGCCGGCCTCAAGACAACGGGCCAGCGCTTCGCTCTCGGTCAGCGAGGTAAGAAAAATGATTGGCACCAGCGCCTCGCCCGCCAGCGCCTTGATCTGCCGCGCCGCTTCAAAGCCGTCCATCACCGGCATCAGCGCATCCATCAGCACCAGATCGGGTTGCTGCTTTTGGAACGTATCGACCGCTTCAGCACCGTTGGCGGCCGTCAGTACCTGATGGCCCTGACGACGGACGATGGTCGACAGCAGCAACCGGTCGGCGGCGCTGTCTTCGGCGATGAGAATGGTCAGCGGCTCTTGCGCCTGCATGGGCGTCAACTGATGTCGAAGAGTTTGTCGAAGTTGGAAATCGCGAGGATTTTCTTCACATCGGTGCTGCTGTTGACGACGCGGATATCCGACTCGTCGCCCCCCGCGTGATCACGCAGCAGAAGCAGCATGCCCAGCGCGGAGCTGTCGAGGTAAGTGGCCTTCTTCAGATCCACCACTATGGATTCAGGCTTCTCGTTGAGTCGCTCATAGGACTCGCGAAATTCCTGATGCCGACCGAAATCGAACCGACCCTCGATCGAAATCGTGAGTTTTTTCCCATCTTGAGAGACTTCTGTAACGACTGACATTGACTGGCTTCCTTGTCATTGACGAACCTGTACAAGGTTTAGCAGCTGGATAGGGTTGGGGCAAGGCGCAACGCTGGAACAGGTGTGGGAGCGAGCCTGCTCGCGAATGCATTCTGTCTATTGACTACAGGGTTGACTGACACGGCGCTTTCGCGAGCAGGCTCACTCCCACAGGGGTTTGGCGGTGAGGTTTAGAAGGCATCACGCCGCGGCAAACGCTGCGACAGTTCATCCAGCAGCTTCTGCTCGCGTTTGTCTTCGAGGCGTTGCGCTTCTTCGCGATAGCGCTGCACCAGTTTGCGCAAACCTTCGACGCGGGCGAACGCCTGTTGCCATTCCTCACGCGCTTTGTCGAGCTTGTTCTGGTGCCAGACCAGGCTCTGCCGTTGCTGATCGACGGCGGTGTCGAGTTGCGCCAGAAAGCCCTGAAAACCCAGCAGCCACTGCCCGGTCACGCCGGTGCTGCCGCGCACGATCCATTGCTGCGAGTAATCCAGACGAAAGGCATTGAGGTCGGCCAGTTTGCTTTCCGCAACTTTGACCTGACCCTGGAAATAGCCCAGTCGTTGCACGGCGGCTTTTTCGGCCTTCTCGGCCATTTCCACCACCGGCGCCAGGCGCGCTGCTCGGCTGACGGCCATGGCCGGTTACCCGCCCGCCGCTGGGGCGAACAGGGTTTCCAGGTAGGCCTGGCTTTCACCCATGGTGATTTTGTCGTTGAGGCCCTGGCGCTGATACCTGACCAGTTGCGGTTGCAGGGAAATCGCCAGATCGGTCTCGCGATCACCGCCGGCGACGTAAGCGCCGACGCTGATCAGATCGCGGCTCTGCTGATAGCGCGACCACAACTGCTTGAAGTACTGCGCACGCTGCATGTGATCCGGCGAAACCACCGCCGGCATGACCCGGCTGATCGAGGCTTCGATGTCGATCGCCGGATAGTGACCTTCCTCAGCCAGGCGCCGCGACAGCACGATGTGGCCGTCGAGCACGCCCCGCGCCGAGTCGGCAATCGGATCCTGCTGGTCATCGCCTTCGGACAGAACGGTGTAGAACGCCGTGATCGAACCGCCGCCCTTCTCCGCGTTACCGGCGCGCTCCACCAGTTTCGGCAGTTTGGCGAACACCGAGGGCGGATAGCCTTTGGTCGCCGGCGGTTCGCCGATGGCCAAAGCGATTTCCCGCTGGGCCTGGGCGAAACGGGTCAGCGAGTCCATCAGCAGCAGAACGTTCTTGCCCTTGTCGCGGAAATATTCGGCGATGCGCGTGCAATACATCGCCGCACGCATACGCATCAGCGGTGCATCGTCCGCTGGTGAGGCGACTACCACCGAACGCTTGAGGCCTTCTTCACCGAGGATGTGCTCGATGAATTCTTTAACTTCGCGTCCACGTTCACCGATCAGGCCGACGACGATGATGTCGGCCTCGGTGAAGCGGGTCATCATGCCCAACAGCACCGATTTACCGACACCGGTACCGGCGAACAGACCCAGACGCTGGCCACGGCCGACGGTCAGCAAACCGTTGATGCAACGGATGCCGACGTCCAGCGGCACGCTGATCGGGTCACGGTTGAGCGGGTTGATTGTCGGGCCGTCCATCGGCACCCAGTCTTCGGCTTTCATGCCGCCCTTGCCGTCCAGCGCGCGGCCGGCGCCGTCGAGCACTCGGCCGAGCATGCTCATGCCCATCGGCAGCCGACCGGTGTCGGCCAGCGGCACCACGCGGGCGCCCGGGGCGATGCCGGCGACGCTGCCCACCGGCATCAAAAATACTTTGCTGCCGGAAAAACCCATGACTTCCGCTTCCACCTGGGACGGGTGATAGCTGTCGTCATTGATCACCATGCAGCGGGTGCCCATGGCGGCGCGCAGCCCTTCGGCTTCCAGGGTCAGACCGACCATGCGCAGCAGCCGACCTTCAAGGATCGGCGCGCCCGCAATCTCGGTGGCCTCGGCGTAGGTGCTCAGGCGCTTGGCGAAGCTGGTGCGTTCAAGGCGCATCGCTGGCGTCCGCGCGCGGCTCGTCGGAGTCGACAGGCGCTGGGGTGTCTTGAGGAATTTCCAGGCTCAGGTCAGGCGTTGCCGGGTGCAACGCTTGTTCGTGCAACTGGTCGAACAGTTTGGCCATGACCTGAGTCACCCGCGATTCGACGCTGGCATCGATGCGACTGTGCTCGGTTTCAACCCGGCAGCCGCCCGGCAACAGCGACTCGTCTTCGACGATGCGCCAGGTTTCTTCGTGGCGTTCGCGCAGGGCTTTGACCTGGGCGAAGTCCTGCGGATTGACGTACAGGCGCACGTTTTCCACGCCCAGCGGCAACAGCTTGAGGGCATCGCGCATGACGTGTTCGATCTGCGTCGAATCGATGGCCAGTTCGCGCTTGATCACCTGTCTGGTGATGTGCTGCACGAGGTCGACCAGCGACTTTTCAATCTGTGTGTCTTGCTCGGCGATCGGCTCGAACAGGTTGCCCATCAAAAGCTCAAGGCTGGCGATTTTCGCCGCCAGCGCTGTTTCGGCTTCCTGACGCACCTTCAGCGTGGTGCTGTGAAAACCTTCCTTTTCGCCAATGGCGAAACCCTCGTTGTAAGCCTCCTGACGGATGCTTTCGAGTTCTTCCAGAGTCAGTGGCTGGACTTCTTCCAGCGGCACTTCTTCCATTTCCGGCGGTTCGGGTTCCGGCTCAGGCTCGGGTTCCGGTTTTGGCGGATCGAAGCTGGGCATCGCCCAGGATTCGAAGCCGCGAACATCGCGGGCGCGGATCAGATCCGTCACAGACTCGTCAGGCTTATCCATGGGCTTAGATCATTTCCTCGCCGCCCTTGCCACCGAGCACGATCTCGCCGGCTTCGGCCATACGACGGGCGATGGTGAGGATTTCCTTCTGCGCGGTTTCGACATCGCTGACGCGCACCGGGCCTTTGGCCTCGAGGTCGTCGCGCAACAGTTCGGCGGCACGCTTGGACATGTTCTTGAAGATCTTTTCCTTGACGCCTTCGTCCGAGCCCTTGAGGGCCAGTACCAGCACATCGGAAGAGACTTCGCGCAACAGCGCCTGAATGCCACGGTCATCGACGTCGGCAAGGTTGTTGAAGACGAACATGAGGTCTTCGATCTGACCGGACAGGTCTTCGTCGACTTCGCGGATCGAGTCCATGAGCTGGCCTTCGATCGAGCTGTCGAGGAAGTTCATGATGTCGGCCGCACGCTTGATGCCACCCAAGGTGGTGCGCGAGGCATTCGAGTTGCCGGAGAACTGTTTCTCGAGAATCTGGTTGAGTTCTTTCAAGGCTGCCGGCTGCACGGTGTTCAACGACGAAACGCGCAGGATGATGTCCAGACGCACCTTATGGTCGAAGTTGCCGAGCACTTCACCGGCCTGATCCGGGTCGAGGTACGCGACCACGATTGCTTGGATCTGCGGGTGTTCGTAACGAATGACGTCGGCGACGGCGCGCGGCTCCATCCATTTCAGACTGTCGAGGCCGCTGGTGTTGCCACCGAGCAGGATGCGGTCGATCAGGCCGTTGGCCTTGTCTTCGCCCAGGGCCTGGGTGAGCATCTTGCGCACGTAGTCGTCGGAACCGACGCCGAGGCTGGTCTGATCGCCGACGATGTCGACGAACTCGCTCATCACCTGCTCGACCTGCTCGCGGTGCACGTTGCCCATCTGCGCCATGGCCACGCCAACGCGCTGAACCTCTTTGGGGCCCATGTGGCGCAGCACTTGCGCGGCATCGGTCGAACCCAGGGACAGCAGCAGAATCGCGGCTTTGTCGACCTTGGTCAGTTTGACGGCGGCGGCTCGGTTATCACTCATCTGCGTTAATCCACTCTTTTACGACCTGAGCCACGCGACCCGGGTCTTCAGCTACCAGACTCTTGATTGCATTCAGCTGCGCGTCATAACCCTCGCTCGGGCTCGGCAACAGAATGCTCTGCGGACCACCGAGGCTCACGCGGTCGTTGGCCAGGTCGCCGTCCAGGCCGCCCATGCCACCGAGTTCCACGTCGCTGCCCAGACCGGCCAGCTCCTTGCCTTTGCCGCCGCCGGTGATGTTGTTGAGCACCGGACGCAGCACACCAAACACCAGTACGAGGATGAACAGCACACCCAGCACTTGTTTGACGATGTCCCAGAACCATGGCTGGGAGTAGAACGGAATATCGGCAATCACTTCACCGCGCTCGGCGGAGAACGGCATGTTGATCACGCTGACGCTGTCACCACGGCTGGCGTCGAAACCGACGGCGTCCTGCACCAGACGCGTGAAGCGCGCCAATTCGTCGGCGCTCCACGGCGCACGGCTGGTTTCACCGTTGGCCGGGTTGATCTTGACCTGATCATCGACCACCACCGACACCGACAGGCGATTGAGACGGCCCTGCTGCTGTTTGGTGTGGCTGATCGAACGGTCGAGTTCGAAGTTCTTCGTCGATTGTTGACGCTTGTCGGCCGGATACGGCGCGAGCATCGGCTGGCCGGTGGCCGGGTCCATGATCTGCTGACCGTTGGCGTCAACCAGTGGCTGACCCGGCTGGATCATGCCGGCCGGTGCGGCGGTGCCACCGGTGGTCTGCGGCGCCGACGCTGGCGACGGTGGCTGGTTGCTCAGGGCACCCGGCACACCTTGCGGGCCATTGCTGGCGGTGCGTTGTTCGTTGACCGACTGCTCGCTGCGCAACGCCGGTTGGTCCGGGTTGAACTGCTCGGCAGTCGATTCGACGGCATTGAAATCGATGTCGGCGGAAACTTCCGCTTTGTATCGATCATTGCCCAATACCGGCTGCAGAATGTTGTGCACGCGTTGGGTGAGCATGCTTTCCATGCGGCGGCTGTAATCGAACTGCTTGCCGGCCATGGTCATTTCCGAGTTCTCCGCCTGATCGGAGAGCAGATTGCCCTTCTGATCGACGACGGTGATCTGCGATTTGCTCAACTCCGGCACAGACGTCGCGACCAGGTTGATGATCGCTACCACCTGACCCGGCTCCAGCGAACGCCCGCTATACAGCTCGACCAGTACCGAAGCGCTCGGCTTGCGCTCGTCACGGACGAACACCGAGCTCTTCGGAATTGCCAGGTGCACGCGGGCACCCTTGACGTTGTTGAGGCTGGAGATGGTGCGCGCCAGTTCGCCTTCGAGGCCGCGACGATAACGGGTCGCTTCCATGAACTGACTAGTGCCCAGACCCTGTTCCTTGTCGAGGATTTCGAAACCGATATTGCCGTCGCTGGGAGTGACACCAGCGGCGGCGAGTTTCATCCGCGCACGGGACAGGTCGTCGGCCTTGACCAGCAAGGCGCCGGAATTGGGTTCTACGTTGTAGGGAATGTCAGCGGCGGCCAGGGTTTCCATGACCTGCTTGGCGTCCAGGCCGGCAAGGCTGCCGTACAGTGGACGGTAATCCGGCTGCTGCGACCACAGCACCACGGCAAAGCCAATCGCCACGCTCGCAGCCAGGCCGACCAACAGGCCGACCTGACGCAGCACGGTCATCTGGGAAAGGTTTTCCAGAAAGGACAGGCCGAACAGCGGCGGTTTGCCGTCGATCGGGGTGGCCTTGGCCGGAACGTTATCAGCGACTGCTTCTGCCATGACTTATTTCGCCCTTAAACCGGCATCTGCATGATGTCTTGGTAAGCCTGGACCAGCTTGTTGCGCACCTGGGTCAGAGCCTGGAACGACACGCTGGCTTTTTGCGATGCGATCATCACGTCGGTCAGGTCGACACCGCTCTTGCCGATCTCGAACGCATTGGCCAGTTGAGTCGACGCCTGCTGGGTATCGCTGACTTTATTGATCGCCTGACCGAGCATGTCGGAAAAGCTGCTGCCGGCAATTTCAGGGACAGCGGCAGTCGATTTACGCGCAGACATGGCATCCACTTTCATGGCCTGCATGTCCATCATCAACCGATTAAATTCAATACCTTGGCTCATGGTCTACTCTCTTGGGCGGCCCGCAATTTTTTGACACTCACTCGGCGGGTACACAGGTATTAGCAACAAGGGTGCCAGCTCATGGGCACCCTTCTGAGAAAAGCATCTGGAATGTTTTGCAGCTTCCGTCAGGTGGCGAACAGATAGCCTTCGACGTCCATCCCGGCGTCGCGCATTTGCGCCAGTTTGTAGCGCAGGGTGCGGGGGCTGATGCCGAGCTTTTCGGCAGCTTCCTTGCGGCGGCCACGCTCGGCGCGCAGGGTGTCGATGATCATCTGAAACTCCCGGCGGCGCAGGTCGTCGCCCAGGGCTCCGGTGGAATCCGCCTCGATTTCCACCTCGCGCATCACCGGTGCCGCGACCGGCAACGGCGCAAATGTCACCGCACCGCTCAGGCAGAAATCCTGCGGCTGGATCAAGCCGCCCTGCTGCAGAATCAGCGCGCGCTGAATGGCGTTATCCAGCTCACGCACGTTGCCCGGCCACGGGTACTCGGTCAGGCAGGCTTGTGCTTCGGGGGAAAGCTTCGCCGCAGCGTGCTTCATTTTATTGACGTGTTTGGCCAACAACTTTTCCGCCAGCGGCAGGATATCGGCAGTGCGCTCGCGAAGTGGACGCCAGGCCAGAGGAAAAACCGACAAGCGGTAAAACAGGTCTTCACGGAAGCGCCCCGCTGCCACTTCGCCAGCCAGATCACGGTTGGTCGTGGCGACCACGCGGATATCCAGACTGATCGGCTTGCGTGCGCCCACGCGCTCGACTTCGCGCTCCTGCAGGACCCGCAACAGTTTGGCTTGCAGACCCAGCGGCATTTCGGAAATTTCATCGAGCAGAATGGTGCCACCGTCCGCTTGCTCGAACTTGCCGGCTTGCGAGGCGATAGCGCCGGTGAACGAACCCTTTTCATGCCCGAACAGTGTCGCTTCGAGCATGTTGTCGGGAATCGCCGCACAGTTGATCGCAATAAATGGCTGACTGGCCCGCCGCGATTGCTGGTGAATGTAGCGCGCCAATACTTCTTTACCGGTGCCGGACTCGCCGGAGATCAGGACAGTCGAATCACTGCGCGCGACTCGTGCGGCCAGTTCAAGCAACTGCGCACTGGCCGGCTCGACAGCAACGGGGCCCTCCGCTTCGCCAGCATCAATGCTGCCCAACGCGTGCCGGGCCACCAGATCAAGCAACGCTTTGGGTTCGAACGGCTTGACCAGATAATCCGCCGCGCCCTGGCGCATGGCATCGACCGCACGCTCGACTGCGCCGTGGGCGGTCATCAGCAGCACCGGCAATTGCGGTTGGCGCGCGCGCAGCAGGGCAAGCAATTGATGGCCGTCCATGCCCGGCATGTTGACGTCGCTGACCACCAGACTGAAGGCTTGCTGCGCGACGGCCGTCAGTGCTTCTTCGGCGCTGCCGACGGCGTGATAGTCGTGGCCGGCGAGCAACAGCGTATCGGCCAGCGCTTCGCGCAACGAACGGTCATCCTCGACCAGCAACACCTTGATGCCCATGACGATCATTCAACTCCCTGTGCAGCGGAAAACAGCGGCAGGCTGACCTGCGCGCAGGTACCGCGCCCGACCCGCGAACGCAGGGTCAATTCTCCCTGATGGGCACGCGCCACCGCTTTGACCACGGTCAGGCCAAGACCGGTCCCGGTGACTTTGGTAGTAAAAAAAGGCTCGCCGAGGCGCGCCAAAACTGTCGGCTCAATGCCGCTGCCGCTGTCGCTGACACACACGCGCAGGGTGTTGCCTCTGGTGTAGCAATGCACTTTCAAGCGCGCCTCGCCGGCGCTGGCCTGGATGGCGTTTTCAATCAGATTCAGCAGTGCGCCGACCAGCGTGTCACGGTTGCACAGCAGCTCACCGGCATGGCTGTCGCACTGCCAGCGAATCGGCAGATCCTGCACGTGGGTCAGCGCCGCGGCCTGCAGCGATTGCATCAATGCATCGGGGGTCAGGCGATCGGTCAGGGGCAATTCACCACGGGCGAACACCAGCATGTCGCGCACTTGATGCTCGAGTTCGTGCAGACGCTCTTTCAGGCGTCCGGCAAAGCGCTGCTGGGTTTCCACCGGCAATTGCTGCTCAGTCAAATGACTGGCGTAAAGCAAAGCGGCGGACAGCGGCGTGCGAATCTGATGCGCCAGGGACGCAACCATGCGCCCCAGCGAAGACAACCGCTCGTGCCGTGCCAGTTGATCTTGCAGATGACGGGTTTCCGTCAAGTCATTGAGCAGCACCAACTGCCCCGGCTCGGCGTCCAGCGAGCGGGTGGAGATCGACAGGCGTCGACCGTTTTTTAGAGAGATTTCATGACCGTCGTCTTCACGCGGAGCGAAGCAGCGTGCGATCACATGGCGCCAGAGCTCGCCTTCGAGTGGCGAGCCAAGCAGGTCGATGGCGGCCGGGTTGGCTTCGCGCACCAGACCGTGGCCGTCGATAACGATCACGCCGCCGGGCAACAGGTCGAGGAGGTTTTGCAGGCGATTGGCCAGGCGTTCTTTTTCCGCCAGCTCCTGCATGCGCTGGGCGCTGACCACCGCCAGCTCACCCTTGAGCTCGGTGACGCGCGCTTCGAGCAGACTGTAAGAGTCAGTCAGCTGGCTCGACATCTGGTTGAACAGCTGAAAGGCCTGCTCAAGTCCCTGACGACTTGCCTGCTCTACGGACGAGGGTTGCCCCACGATATTGGAGGCAGAAGAGATCTGGGCGGCTTGGGGCATTGGGCTCTCTCGCTTGGCTGACCGTCAGTGAAACGGAACGTTGCGAGGGCTATAGCAATACCCGTGCCTAAAAAAAACCGCTTATAAATGAAGCGGTTGAAAAACAGGCGTCAATCATCCGCCTGTTCATCTCCTCCAGCGCGGCTCATGCCGTACTTGCGCATCTTCTCGACCAGCGTGGTGCGACGAATACGCAGACGCTCAGCAGCACGGGCGACAATGCCATTGGCATCGTCCAGCGCCTGCTGAATCAGGCCCTGCTCCAGGCCACCGAGGTAGTCCTTGAGGTCCAGACCTTCCGGCGGCAGCAGTGCGTTGGCGCTGAAGTCCGGAGTATGACCATTGATCGCCACGCGCTCTTCAAGATCGCTACGCAGACTGTCGACCATTTGCTCGTCTTCGTCGTCGACGTAGCGGAATTTCTTCGGCAGCTCGACCACGCCGATTACCCCGTACGGGTGCATGATCGCCATACGCTCAACGAGGTTGGCCAGTTCGCGGACGTTGCCCGGCCAGCCGTGACGGCACAGCGACATGATCGCCGCGGAGTTGAAACGGATCGAACCACGCTTCTCGTGCTCCATGCGCGAGATCAGTTCGTTCATCAACAGCGGGATATCTTCGACACGCTCGCGCAGCGGCGCCATCTCGATCGGGAACACGTTCAGGCGATAGTAGAGGTCTTCGCGGAACGAGCCGATCTCGATCATGCTTTCGAGATTCTTGTGGGTCGCGGCAATGATGCGCACGTCGACGCTCTGGGTCTTGTTGCTGCCCACGCGCTCGAAGGTGCGTTCCTGCAGCACGCGCAGCAGCTTGACCTGCATAGGCAGCGGCATGTCGCCGATTTCGTCGAGGAACAGCGTGCCGCCGTTGGCCAGTTCAAAGCGTCCGGCACGGCTGGTGATCGCACCGGTGAAGGCGCCCTTCTCGTGGCCGAACAGTTCGCTTTCCAGCAGCTCAGCAGGGATCGCCCCGCAGTTGACCGGCACGAACGGCGCGTCGCGGCGCTTGGAGTGGTAGTGCAGGTTGCGCGCGACCACTTCCTTGCCAGTGCCGGACTCGCCGAGGATCAGCACGCTGGCGTCGGTGTCGGCCACCTGCTGCATCATCTGACGGACGTGCTGGATCGCACGACTGGTGCCGACGAGGCTGCGGAAAAGATTGGGTTCGCGATGACGGCCGCGTTCACGGGCCTGGTCGTACATCTCGCGATAGACCTGGGCGCGGTGCAGCGAATCGAGCAATTTGCTGTAGCTGGGCGGCATTTCCAGGGTCGAAAGGACGCGGCGACGCTGGTCTTCAGGCAGGTCAACGGAAGAATTATCGCCCATTAACAAAACCGGAAGGAACTCATCCCAGGTTGCGAGTGTCTTTAGCAAGCCCAAAAGCGCGCCAGGAGCATTGACGGTCCCGATCAGTACGCAAATGACCTCACGACTAGACGACAAAGAGCCGACTGCCTGCTGCCAGTCATGGCTGCCGCAGGGTAAATTTTCTTCGCCAAGAAAATTCAAAATCACCGCCAGGTCGCGGCGGCGGACGCTATCGTCATCGATCAGCAGAATTTTGGTTTCACGCCACATGCAATAGCAACTTCCCTAGTCAACTCAATGCCCGAAAAATAAGGCAAGCGAGACGCTTGCAGGACACCATGTGCCTGTAGACGCCCTAAACCTGATAATAGCCACTAGTTAAGTCAAAAAACCGTGCACAGTCAAATTTATGGCGCACATCTCTGGTTCAACTGACGGTTAATCAACCAAACAGATGGTAAACCTTTGCAGCCTTTTGCGCTTGGGTGATCTGCGACATCTCGTTGGCTATCGCCTGCCGCTCGCCCATTGCCACCTCAAGAAGCTCTTTGTACACGAATAGCAGCTCTTCAAGATTATCGCGCAACGCAACTTCGTCCAGCGAAGCTTCCGCCATGACGTCTTCCATGCAGGAACGGCAAGCCAGATCCAGCTCGCCAATGGCTTCCCAGTTTCGCTCGGCCAGAGCACCGACCAACGCTTCACGGGTATCGGCTATTCGCTGCAATACAAGACTCATGGTGATCTCCTTCAGAACTGCGGAGCCGGCACAGGCGCGATGGCGTCCCAGCCTTCTTTGACCGTTGTCAGCAGGCCGGCCACTTCGTCGAGGACACGTGGATCGCTGCTGATATTTGCTTCGGCAAGGCGCTTCATCATGTAGATGTACAGGCCATCCAGATCGGCCAGCGCCTCTGCATTATTTTCGAGATCGAGACCTTCGCGCAGGCCACTGACGATGCCGATAGCCTTGCTGATCGCCGTGCATTTGCCGGGGATGTCCTTGCGCTCGATGGCGCCTTTGGCCTGAGCAATACGGGCCAGGCCACCTTCCATCAACATTTGCACCAGGCGGTGCGGGCTCGCTTCGGACGTCTGCGCATGGGCGCCGACTTTCTGGTACTGCCGAAGGGCTAACATCGGGTTCATGTTCTACCTCATTGCCACGTTGACTCGTATAACCAGTGTATCGCCAACCGGTCCGAAAACTTTAGATCAAAAGACAAAAACCCGGCGCACGCCGATAAAGCGTAGCCGGGTTTTTGTCGTGACTGACTGTTACTTCGCCGACTGCTGCGCGTTCAGCGAGCTGAAGAACGAGGTGATGTTGCTCGCCGTTGCCTTCATCTGCCCGACCAGCAAGTCCATGGCATTGTACTTGGCGGTCAATGTCTTGGTCAGGTTGGCGACACGCAGATCCAGCGCCAACTGCTGGTTGGTCAGATTGCGTGTGTTGTTATTCAGAATGGCGAGGCGCTGATCCAGCAAACCGGTTGTGACCTTGCCGCCCACAGGCGCCTTGAGGTACGGATCAACCGCCTTGCTCATGCGCGCCAACAGACCGTTGGTATCGTTGGTCCCGGTAAACAACTGCTGAACCTGACCCGTCATTCCGGGCTGGTCCATAGTCTTGTTGAAGGCAGCGGTATCGAAGGTCAGGTTACCGCTGGTGCGGTCGGTCATTACACCCAATTGCGACAGCACAGACAGGGGGCCGCCTGCACCCGGAGCCGTCAGTTCAGCACGAATATCGGCTATCAGTGTACGCGGCAGCGAATCGCCCGTGAATGCAGCCTGCACGGTCAGCTTGCCGTCTTCGTCCGGCGTCGCCTTGGACAGGGTATCGATGGTTTTCTTCAGCGTGTTGTAAGCGTCGACAAACGACTGGATCGATGTCTGCAACCCTTTGGTGTTGGCATCAACACTGACGACAGTAGGCGCGCCATTGGCTGGCGTGACCGAAGTGAGATTCAGGGTCAGCCCGCTGATTGCGCCGCTCACCGTATTACTCTTGCTGGTTACTGTCAGCCCGTCGATGGTCAGCTGGGCGTCTTGTGCTACGCCGTTGACAGCACCCGAAGCGCCTGCCGCCGGACTGGTTCCCAGCGGCTGAGTGCCATCGATTTCCAGACCGGCAATGCCGCTGACGGTAAGGTCAGAACCGGCGCCGGTCTTGCTTGAGCTGATCACCAGGCGCGAGGACCCGCTGCTGTCGGTAACAATGTTCGCAGAGATTCCGTTAGCGCCTTGAGCTTTGTTGATCGCGTCACGCGTGCTCTGCAAGGTCGCGCCAGCCGGGATGTCGACGTTGTAATCAGTGCCATTCTGACTGATTTTCAGGGTACCACTCGGAATGGCACTGGCGGCACCGCCGGCGAAAGAAGCACTGGCTATTTTCGAACCCGTGGCCAGTTTGCTCACAACAACATTATATTTTCCCGAAACTGCGGTGCTGTCGGACGTGGCGCTGAGGATATCCGCGTTACCCGAAGTCGCCGTGAAGCCGGCAAACGCAGGATTGGTTTTGCTGCTCAGATTGGTCATCGCGGTCTGGAATGCGGTCAGCGCACTCTTCAACGACCCGACACCAGAAATTTTCAGGCTGTTGGTTTTGGTCGCAGAATCGATTTGCGTCTGCTTCGGCGATTTGTCGGCGTTGACCAGCGCGGTCACGATCGCGCCGATGTCCAGGCCGGAACCCAGTCCGGAACCCGGTAGAATTGGACTTGCCATGTGCATCTCCCTTCAGATTGTTGCCATTCTTTTGGCCGTTACAGGCGTCTTGAGAACGAACAAACACTATTCATGCCATTTATCAGACTTTGGCGTCGAACAACACGTGGCTTGCGTTGGCGAGGCTGTCCGCCAGTTTGAGGGCTTCAGCGGAAGGAATCTGTCGAACAACTTCACCCGTCTCGCTCGCAATCACCTTGACGATGACCTTGCCGGAATGCTCGTCAATCGAGAACTCCAGATTACGCTTGATCGACTGGACGAATTTTTCGATCTCTTGCACCGCCAGTTTCAACTTGGCGCCGTCCGAATCCTGATCCTTGGCAGCGACCGGCGCTTCAGTCTTTTGGACTTTAGGCAGCTCTGACGTTTTGTCAGCAACCGGTGGCACTGGCTTGGGAGCCGGATAAGACACGTTAAGCTTCACGCTCATGTCCATGCCCATCACCTCTTAACGAAAAAAAGCGAGAGAGCACGACCAGCGCACTCCCCCGCTCAAACCTGTTCCGAATTACTGAAGCAGTTTCAGTACAGCGGAAGGCAGTTGGTTGGCCTGGGCCAGAACCGAAGTGGAAGCTTGCTGCAGAGTTTGCTGCTTGGTCAGGTTAGCAGTTTCTGCGGCGAAGTCGGTGTCCTGTACACGACCCTGAGCAGCGGTGGTGTTTTCAGTGATGTTCTGCAGGTTGGAGATGGTGCTGGTCAGACGGTTCTGCGAAGCACCGAGGCTGGCACGGGTTGCACCGATTGCAGCGATAGCGGCGTCGATTGCAGTGATCGCGCTGTCGATGGCAACGGCTGCGTCAGACGGGCTGGCGCCGGTCAGGGCCAGAGTACCGCTACCAACCGACAGGCTGACGGCGTCGAACTTGGAGCTCAGTACCAGGTCGATGTGGTTAGCCGAACCAGTGTTTGCGCCCACTTGCAGAGTCACAGTACCAGCCGAACCGTCCAGCAGGTTCTTGCCGTTCAGGTTGGTCGAAGCGGAGATACGGGTGATCTCGTCCGACATCTGAGCGAATTCAGAGTTGGTAGCGGTCTGGTCAGCGGTGCCGTTGGTACCGTTACGGGCTTTAACAGCCAGTTCACGCATACGCTGCAGGATGTCGGTAGTGGCTTGCAGAGCGCCTTCAGCGGTCTGGGCAACGGAGATACCGTCGTTGGCGTTCTGGATGGCCTGGGTGTTACCGCGGATCTGCGAAGACATACGGTTGGAGATCTGCAGGCCAGCGGCGTCGTCTTTGGCGCTGTTGATTTTCAGGCCGGAAGACAGGCGCTGCATCGAGGTGGACAGAGCGTCGGAAGCGCGGTTCAGGTTTTTCTGAACGTTCAACGATGTGGTGTTGGTGTTTACTGTTAAAGCCATGACGAATTCCTCGTTGGTTGGGTACTGCGGCTTCCGGCCCTGGCAACCGCCGGGTATGGCCTAGAGAACCTTCGTAATAGTTATCGTCGGGTTTGCAGGTTGCTTGAGGGCTTTTTGAAAAAATTTTGCCATCACCACGCCACCCCCGAGAAAACAATGACTTAGCTGTACTTCAACCGCATAAAAATGACGTCATAAAACTGCCTGTCACGCAAAGCCGCGGGCCAGTGCTGCGCAGCAGTTCAGCGCCTGGCACTTTCCAGCAATTCAACCAGTTCGTATTCCATAGAGTCGGCCAGTCCCAACCAGTCCTGGCGCTCCTGGCAATCGAGCATTTGCATGAGCACCTGCGCCCACGCCTGCTGGATCTCTATTGGGGCAGACGACAGACATTGCTGGGCCTGTTCGAACACATCGACCATGGTCAACGCCGCTTCTACGTCACGCCCCAGACGAAACAATGCAGCGCATTGGCGACACTGATCCTGACTGTGATTCAGCGCACTCATTGCACGAACTCCGGATTGAAAGCGGTGCCGGCGATCAGCGCGCCGGCGCGGCTGCTGTTGAGAAATTCGACCTGTGGATGCGCGGCGATGTAGCGCTCCAACACACACAGATAGCCGCGAAAATTCAGCTGGGTACTGACGCGCTGACCATGGCCATCGCGCACCCAATGCCGCGCCTGGGCCAGCGGCGGACCCAGATCGCCATCGCCCCACCCGGCGTGGGTCTTGTTCATCGGGAAGGCGAAGTCGGCGCCAAACAAAGTGATTCGGGGCGCGCCCATTTTTACCGCGAGGTCCACCGCCGGATGGATCACGCTGCCGCCGACGTGCAGCTCGCCGCGTGGATACTGTTCTTTCAGCTCGGCATAGATCGGGCTGGCCGAATAGCCGCCATAGCGCTTGCCCTTCCATGCCTTCAATATTTGCGGATCGCTCATCGGCAGGTACACCAGCGTAATGCCGTCAGACTTCTCGAAGGGCAAATGCCGAAAGCCGATGCGTTGATCGATGCTTACCACCAGATCAGGCACGATGCCGTGTTCGCGCAATGGTCGGTAGGCCGTATCAACGCAGATGAACACCGGTCGCTCGGCAAGCTGACGGATCGCCGCGAGATGTTCGAAATGCTGCTCCAGTGTCGGCCCGGTGGCGATTACGTAGACTTCGCGGCCAGCGCAGCTGCCGAACAATTGCGCCACATCGGCATCGCCAAGCAACACCGGCAGACATTCCTGCAAGCGCTGCTGGATTTCCGGCGACTGCGGATCGAAATCGCGGTTATTGAATGTCAGGTGCACTTCATTGATCAGCCGGTCGCGAATCTTCGCATTGAAGTCATCGGCCAGCAGCATCTCGGCCGGCAGGGCAAAGAACGGCGTGAAGAAGTCCGGGTGATCGCCGGCGTAAAACAGTTCGACCCGAGGGTCCTGCAGCCACTGGCGCTGATCGAGCAGTTGCAGCACCAGCGCGAACAGCGCGCCATTGAGGATGTGTACGTACAGGCGCTCGAGCCCCGCGCGCTCGAGCAGCACACCGGGCAAGTCGCCCAAGCCAGTGCCATAGACGTGCAGTTGCGGTTTTTCCGGCAGGCTCGCCGCCTGAATCTTCGCCTCATGCAGGCGATCATGGCGGCTGGTGAGCTGAATGCCGTCGACGCTCAGCGTCGAGCCCAGCCCTTGCACGAGTTCGGCCTGCACGGACGCGCTGTCTTCAGCCATCAATCGCTCGAACAGCGCCGGCCAGCGCCGTTGCAACACCTCGGCATTGGCTTGGAAAAACTCGCTCATGGCGCCTCGCGCTCCTTCTCGGGCAAAAAAATAGCGTTCAAGGTTAACCTTGAACGCTATTTTTGTATCAGTGGTTTTTGCTGCAGTTTACGGACGATAGATGATCGCCGAGCCCCACGACAGGCCAACACCAAAACCGCTCAGCGCAACGCGCTGCCAGTCGGAGTCGAGCACGTGCTTTTCCAACAGCAGCGGAATGCTCGACGACACGGTGTTGCCGGTCTCGACCATGTCCTTGATGAATTTCTCCGGCTCGCCTTCGAAGCGTCGCGCCACGGCGTCGACAATCGCCGCGCTGCCCTGGTGAATGCAGAATGCATCGATGTCATCGGCTTTCAGCCCCGAATCGTCAAGCAGTTCATGCAAGTGCGCCGGGACTTTCAGCAATGCGAAATTGAAGACCTGACGACCGTTCATGAAGAACACGCCGTTGCTGACTTTCAGGTGCGGTGCCCCGGAACCGTCGGTGCCGAACTTGGCCTTGCCCAGCGCCCAGGTCGGGTTTTCGCCCATCCACGTAGCGGTGGCGGCATCGCCAAACAGCATGGTGGTGTTGCGGTCTTCCGGGTCAACGATTTTCGAATACGGGTCCGCGGTGATCAGCAGGCCGTTCTTCAGGCCGGCGGCTTCCATGAAGCCCTTGATCGCGTAAATGCCGTAGACATAACCGGAGCAGCCCAGAGAAATGTCGAACGCTGCAACATTGGTCGGCAGGCCGAGTTTGTCCTGGACGATGGCAGCGGTGTGCGGCAGACCTTCTTCGTCACCGTTCTGGGTGACGACGATCAGAGCATCGATGGATTCACGTTTCAGTTCAGGGTTGCTGGCAAACAGCGCATTGGCCGCTTCCACGCACAGATCGGAGGTTTCCTGCTCAGCGTCTTTGCGCGGCAGGAACGCCGAACCGATCTTGCCAAGGATGAATTCTTCATCCTTCTCGAATTTTGCACCTTGTGCGTAATTGTCCACGCCGGCTACAGGAACGTAGCTCGCAATGCTTTTTATGCCAATCATTACGGCTTCCCAATAAAAAACAGCCCAAAACCACCGCTCGCAAGGATTCGAGGGGCGCCGACAAACAGAAAACGGCCGCCACAACGGGCAGCCACGGGAAGCGCAAAGGGCTATCACTGGAACCGCAAAACGGGCCAGGCGCCATCTCCCCGGTCAATACAATACAGTGAAGATGCGCGTTATGACTCGCAGGTCACGCTATTTTGCCGAATCGATGGCAGATTGGCTTATTCGATCAGCGACCAATCCAGTGGCGTACCACGCTTGATCGCGGTGCGCGCGCGGCGTCCGAGAACGGCATCGGTGTGCTTGGGCGGCAGACCGAGGCCAGGACGGATGGCGCGCAGATTGTCCCCGGTAAAGGCTTCACCGGCGGCCATGTCAGCAGTGACGTACAGCGAACGGCGATAGACCAGCGACTTGCGCTCAGCCTCGGTCACGCCGTAATGCACCTGCCCCATGGCCTGCCAGGCACGTTCGGTTTCGACGACCAGACTGGCCAGTTCCGCCGGTTCCAGGGAAAAGCTCGCGTCGACGCCACCGGCCGAACGATCGAGGGTGAAGTGCTTTTCCACCACCGTCGCTCCCAGCGCCACCGCCGCCACCGATACGCCAACGCCCATCGAGTGATCCGACAGCCCCACCTCGCAGCCAAACAGCTCACGCAGATGCGGGATCGTGCGCACGTTGCTGTTGAGTGGCGTGGCCGGATAAGTGCTGGTGCACTTGAGCAGGACCAGATCCTTGCAGCCGGCCTCGCGTGCGGCGCGCACGGTTTCATCCAGTTCGGCGATGCTGGCCATGCCGGTGGAGATGATCAGCGGTTTACCGGTGGCGGCGACACGGCGGATCAACGGCAGATCGGTGTTTTCAAAACTGGCGATCTTGTACGCCGGCACCTCGAGGCTTTCGAGAAAATCCACCGCGCTGTCGTCGAACGGCGTCGAGAACGCGAGCATCCCCAACTCCTTGGCTCGAGCAAAAATCGGCGCGTGCCATTCCCACGGTGTGTGGGCTTTTTCATACAAATCGTAGAGCGAAGTGCCGGCCCACAGACTGCCGGGATCCTTGATGAAGAATTCGCCTTCAGCCAGATCCAGGGTCATGGTTTCGGCGGTGTAGGTTTGCAGCTTCAAGGCATGCGCACCAGCCCTCGCAGCCGCCTCGACGATTTGCAGGGCGACATCGAGAGACTGGTTATGATTGCCACTCATCTCGGCAATGATGAACGGCGGCGCGTCGGCACCAATCGTGCGGTGGCCAATCTTGAAACTAGACATGCGAGTGATCCTTCAAAACACGGCTGAACGCGCAGGTTTCCTGGATGAACCCGGCGTCGCGGAAGACTTTCAATGAAGACTGATTGGCGGGCATGACCCGGGCATTGATGCGCGTCAATTGCGGCCAGTGCGCAGCGACGAACGCTTCGCCACGGCTGAGCACTGCCCTGCCCCAACCGAGGCCGAAACGCCCTTCCAGCAGATAGATCGACACTTCCGCTTCGAATCCGCGCAAGTCGTAGCGCAGCACCCCGACCGGGCCGTCATCCGCCTCGGCGATCAACAGCAGCCGCTGCGGATTGCGCAAACTTGCCATCAGCCAGTTCAGGTGCTGCGCCCAATCGATCACGCCGGATTCCAGCGACCAGCGCCGCACCGGCTCGGCATTGCGCCCATCGAACAGCAACTGCGCATCGTCCAGCGTCGCCGGGCGCAGTTTCAGCACCGCGCCGGCCAGCGCCGCCGCCACGCGTTCGGCACCGCGTCCGTCGACCAGTTGCCGCGAGCGCTCGGCGAGGCTCTGGCGCAGAAAATGATTGTCCATCACAAAGCCGACCGCATCGCGCAGTTGCTCGACGCTGACCTGCTCGCGCGCCCCCATGAACACATGCGCGCCGGCCGCCGCCATGACTTCACCGTTGGCCTGCTGATTGTTCGCCACAGCGATGCAGATGGTCGGCAAGCCGAGCGCCGCACGCTCCCAACTGGTGCCGCCGCCGGCGCCGATAAACAGATCGGCTTCAGTCATGCGTTGATGGAAATCGCTGACGAAACTGTGCAGGCGCCAGTTCGGCCGTGTCTCGGCCAAGGCCTGCATCTGCGCCCACGCCGGGTTGTCGGCGCCCGCGACGAAATCAACCTGCAACTCAGTGAAATCAGCCAGCGCCAACATCGCGTGATGAGTCTGCATCGCCGCGTCGAAACCGCCGAAATTCACCAGCACCCGCCGCGCCTTCGGTTTGATCTCGATGGCTTCGCAGTTGAATTCTTCACGGAGCATGGCGTAGCGCGGGCCGAGCAAGGTGCGACAGCCCGGCGGCAGCAGCGGCGCGTAGTTTTCACTTAAGCCGGACAGGTTCTGATTGAGCAGCAGATCGACGCTGTAGCGCCGCGTCGCCAGATCATCCACCGCGGCGATTCGATGCGCCCAGCGCCGGGCAGCGGTTTGCCAGTGATGATCGAGGCCGTAGTGGTCGGCGATGATCCAGTCGAACGGCGCCTGCCCGTCCAGCAGCAGGCCCAGTGCATCAATGTCGAACTGCCACGGCAACATCGATTCGATGGCCTGCAGCGGGTCTTCATCACGATAGCGCTCGGGCAGCGCGAAGGTCTCGAAGCCTTCGGCATTCAAGGCTTCGAGTCGATGTCCCGGCAAGCGCCGACAGGCAAACGCAACATGACTGCCCTGCCCGCGCAACACTCGCGCCAGCGTCAGGCAGCGGGCGATATGGCCGCTGCCGATGGCCGGCGAAGCGTCGGCACGGATCAGCACTCTCATGGCAGTTCTCCGCCGGCCTTGAGCGCGGCGTAGAGGTATTCGGCGCGTTGCCAGTCTTCGGGGGAGTCGATGTCCTGGACCAGATGGCGCGGCAGGATCACCGGCAGGCTGGCTGGCGAGAACAGCGTCTCGCCGCGCAACCACGCTTCGCTGCGCCCCCAGTAAAACTGCCCGGCATCCTGAAACGCTTCGGGCAGATCCTGCGAACGGGTGGTGCGAAACTCCGGATAAAGCGACATCAGGGCGCCCTCCTCGTTGAGGGTCAGGGCGCGCTGCACGGGGAAACCGAAGCCGCACACCGAAAAGGCAAACGCCTTGTGCGGATGCTGCTTGAGCAATTCCAGGCCCTGACGCAGGTAGCGCACTTGCAACAGCGGTGCCGTCGCATACACGCAACAGGCGTAATCGAACGTCGGCAAGTGCTGCAGGGCATGCACGATCACCGCAGCGGTGCCGGTGAAGTCATCGGCCAGATCGGCCGGTCGCATGAACGGCACTTCGGCGCCGTGCGCCCGTGCGACGTCGGCAATTTCCACATCGTCGGTACTGACCACCACGGCGTCGAACAGCGCTGATTCCAGCGCCGTGCGAATCGAGCGGACGATCATCGGTACGCCGTCGAACGGTTTGAGATTCTTGCGCGGGATGCGCTTGCTGCCACCACGGGCGGGGATGATCGCGACGCAGCTCACGGTGCCTTACTCCTCAAGCAGCAGCCGACGCAGTTGCTCGACCACCTGATCCTGTTGTTCTTCGCTGAGCAAAGGGAACAGCGGCAAGCTGATCGCCTCGGCGTAATAGCGCTCGGCCTCGGGGAAATCGCCCTCGGCAAAACCCAGCTCGCGATAGTACGGCTGCAGATGCACCGGAATATAGTGCAGATTTACGCCGATGCCGGCGGCGCGCAAACCTTCGAACACCTGGCGATGACTGAGGTTGCAGCGCTCGGCCTGCAAACGCACCACGTACAAGTGCCACGCCGATTCGGCCTCCGGCTGCGCACTCGGCAAGGTCAGCGGCAGGTAGGCGAGCAACTGATCGTAACGCGCTGCGAGTTCGCGGCGCCGCGCGACAAATTCGTCGAGCTTGCGCAGTTGTGACAGACCCAGCGCCGCTTGCAGATCGGTAATCCGATAGTTGAAACCCAGCTCGACCTGCTGGTAATACCACGGCCCGTGACTGGGCTCGGTCATCTGTTCTGCATCCCGGGTCATACCATGGCTGCGCAGGCGTCGCAGACGTTCGGCCAGCGCCGGGCGATTGGTCAGGGCCATGCCGCCCTCGGCGCTGGTGATGATTTTCACCGGATGAAAACTGAACACCGTCATCGCCGCGAATTCACCACAACCGACCGGACGCCCGGCGTAGCTCGCGCCCACTGCGTGGGAGGCGTCTTCGATCACGGTGAAGTTGTAGCGCACCGCCAGATCGGCAATCTTGCGCAGGTCACAGCTCTGCCCGGAGAAGGCAACGGCGACGAGGACTTTCGGCAGCGTGCCGTCGCGCTCCGCCTGTTCGAGCTTTGCTTCAAGCGCGAACGCATCGAGGTTCCAGGTCAGCGGATCGATGTCGACGAAATCCACCTCGGCGCCGCAATAGCGCCCGCAATTGGCCGAGGCGAGAAAGGTATTAGGCGAAGTCCACAAGCGATCGCCCGGCCCCAGACCCGCCGCCAGACAGGCAATGTGCAGCGCCGCCGTGGCATTGCACACCGCTACGGCAAAATCCGCCTGACAGCGCTCGGCCATGGCCTGCTCGAAGCGTTCGATGGTCGGCCCCTGAGTCAGCCAGTCCGATTGCAACACCTCGACCACCGCATTGATGTCTGCCTGATCGAGGCTCTGCCGACCGTAAGGGATCATACCGACAGCTTCGCGTGCAGATCGGCGATCTGCCCGACCGAAAGAAAATGCGGGTTGGTATCCGAGCGATACTCGAAATCCTCGCCCACGGCACGGCCGCGTTCGCCAAGTTTATCGACGGCGAAATCGACATCGACGCTGGTAAAACGAATCGACGGCTGAATCGTGTAGTGGTCGTCAAACTCAAGGGTCATCCGCGCATCGTCCAGCGGCACCATCAGCTCATGCAGCTTCTCGCCGGGACGGATGCCGACGTTCTTGTGCGGCAAATGCTCGGCCATGCCCCGCGCCAGATCGACGATGCGGATCGACGGAATCTTCGGTACGAACACTTCACCGCCGTGCATGCGCGCGAAGCTGTCGAGGACGAACTGCACGCCGTGATCGAGGGTGATCCAGAACCGCGTCATGCGCTCGTCGGTGATCGGCAGCTCCTGCGCGCCGTCAGCGATCAGCTTGCTGAAAAACGGCACCACCGAACCGCGCGAGCCAGCGACGTTGCCGTAGCGCACCACAGCGAAACGGGTCTGCTGCTCGCCAGCAATGTTGTTGGCGGCGACAAACAATTTGTCCGAGAGCAACTTGGTCGCACCGTACAGATTGATCGGGCTGGCCGCCTTGTCGGTGGACAGCGCGACGACCTTCTTCACGCCATTGTCGATGGCGGCGGCGATGATGTTCTCCGCGCCATTGACGTTGGTGCGGATGCATTCGGTCGGGTTGTATTCCGCCGCCGGCACCTGCTTCAACGCAGCGGCATGGACGACGTAATCGATGCCGCGCATGGCCTGACGCAAGCGCTCGGCGTCACGCACGTCACCGATGAAATAACGCATGCATGGCGCGTTGAACGTCTGCTGCATCTCGTACTGCTTCAGCTCGTCGCGAGAGAACACCACGACGCGCTTGGGCTGGTATTGCTCGAGCAAGCGGCGAATGAAGTTACGGCCGAACGAGCCAGTGCCGCCGGAGATGAAAATCGATTGTCCGTTGAACATGTGGTGATTCCTGTCCGGCCTGCTCAGGCGAGCAACTGCGCCCAATTGATCGAGGCGTTTTCGCCAAGAGTGAAACCTTTGCCACTCAGGGCCAGGTTCGCGTTGTACGCCGGATCCTGGGCAAAGGCGTCGGGCCATTTTTCACGCAATGCCGCCAATGCCGCTGGCGCCTGTGGCAGCTCGCCGGTGTGCAGCACCTGCACCAGTGGCGTCCACACGGTGAGGTAACCGGCCTGACCGGCCTTGAGGCACAGATCGACATCGGCATAGCCCGCAGCGAAGGTCACCTCGTCCAGGCCGCCAAGGGCATTGAACATGTCCTTGCCAATCATCAGGCACACCTTGGAAACCGCCGAGTAATTCTGCTCGACAGCCAGACGCTGCATGTAACCCTCGGCCTTGTGTTTCTCGCCGATGAAGGGCGAACACACGCCATCGTTGAGGCCGAGAATCAGACCGGCCTGGGCAACCTTGCCGTCACGATCGACGAGTTTGGCGCCGACGACGCCGACTTCCGGACGCTGGGCATGGTTGAGCAGCGAATCGATCCAGTTCGGGTTGACCACTTCGCTGTCGGCGGCCAGCAGCACCAGGTATTCACCCTGCGCCTGCTCGCTGGCGGCGTTATACAACGCGATTTCGCCGAGCGGCTGATCGGCACGCAGTACGTTGACCTTGGCGTGGCGCAGCGTGCCCAGCCAATCGTTGACCTCGGCCGACTGATTGCCGTTGGCGGCCAGCAGCACTTCGTAGCGGCTGTAACGGGTGCGCAGCAGCACGCCTTCGAGGCAGCGACGCAGTGCCGGCAGATCATCAATGACCGGCACAATGATCGACACCAGCGGTTGTTCGGTATGGCGATAATCGATCTGCCAGGTACCCGGCAGCGCCGAGGTGACCTTGGCTTTGTAACCGCGATTGCCCAAGTGACGCAGCAGCGCCAGACGCTCATGGGCGTTTTCTTCCAGAGGCGCCTGCTCGGTGATCAGCAGCGGCTCATCAAGATGCGCCAGGCCGTCGAGGCCGCCCTGTTCGATGATGCGCAGCAACAGATCGAATTCCAGCGCCTTGCTGAAGTCGGCCTGATAACCGCCGGCTTCAAGCAGGACTTCGCGGCGGATCAGCCAGTGCCGCGCCATCAGCGACGGCACGCTGTGCAGCAGATCAAGATTGAAACCGGGGCGGAATACGTCGACCAGTGCGCCTTCGGCAGTGCGCTGAATTTCATCAGTCGCTACTGCGCGAACACCGCTGGCCGCCATCAGTTCCAAACCGGCGCGCGCCAGGCCGGCCGGTGTGAATTCGTCGCCCACGTTCGCCAGCAGCAACCAGTCGCAAGGCGACTGCGCAGCGCTCTGGTTGAGCTTGTCGACGAGATTGCCCGGGGTAACCCGAACAAAGTGCAAGGTGTTTTGCGCGGTGGTCGCGGTCTGCGGTTCGCCAGTGGTGAAGACCACGATCTTGAACGCTTTGCTGACACCTTCGACGAGGCTGTCGAGGGTAATTTGCAGCTTCTCGACGCTGTCATCCAGGTCAAGCAGGAAAATACCGAACTGCGGTCCGCCGTTGCTGGCGGCCAGACGGGCAGCGATTGAAGCAGATTGTTCGGCGTCAGGCTTGCGCGCCGCCAGCCAATCGAGCAAACGCCCCGAGCGCATCTTGCCAAAGACCGGGTAGTGATCAAGGTTCGACACGGCTTGAAGACGCGCGCCCCACTCAAGCATTTCCTGCGCTGGAGCTTCCTCGCCAGCCGACTGCAGTTGCTCGGCCAGACGCTTGACCACGCGACGGTTGAACGCGTTGCTGTCATGGGCTTGCCACAGCCGGTCGATGACGCTTTGCGGAGTGTCGTTATTTCGCGCCTGCAACAGATACTCCTGCCGGGCCCAGACGCCTTCAAGCTTCTCAAGCTGAATACGCCCGGCGGGCATCGCATGCAGGAGGAATTCGAACTGGGTGAGCAAGTCGAAGAAGTGCTGGTTGTAAAACGGCATCTCGACGTATTGCCGTGGGCCGAATTTGCGTTCTGGCTCTTTGGTGACCTGATTCCAGGTCGACTCGAAAATCAGCTCGTTGGTCAATGCCCGCCCGGAGACCAGACTGTCGGTCATGGCTTCGAAGCTTTTCAGGACAAATGCCTTGCGCTGCGCCTGATCAAGGCCGGTAATAGCGGTCGGCAAGGACGCGAGGAATTCGGCGAAGGCCTCCCGCTCGGCCACCGACTTGGCGTCGGTATAAGACAGCGAGTGGTAGACATCGGTGTTGTGATCGGAGAAGCCGACGTTGATTTCGCGTACGACGTACGGGATCGGCAGGATCCGCGCCTTGGCGTTCGCCAGCAGATAATAGGTATGGCCGATTTCCTGCCACTGGAAACTGGTGCCCGCCGGCAAAGCGGCGTACCAGTCCTGAATGATCGAAGTACGGCACACGCCGTAAAAGGGCGGTACGTACTGATGCATGAAATCGAGGACGCGATCCTCGGCGCGCTCGGACGCGTAGTCTTCACAGATCTTCTTGTCGCGACGGTAGTAGCTGACGCTGCCCGCCAGCGCCAGGTACATCAGGCAGTAACCGTGGCACAGGCCGTAGTCACGGTTCGCTTCGAGGAACCTGACCGATTCGGCCAGCGACTCATGCAGGATGAAGTCGTCGTCGGCGGCAAACACCATGTACGGCGTGGTCAACTGCGCAACGCCGTAAGTCAGTTTGGCCTGCATGCCCCAGTAGGCAAATTGCGGCAAGTGCTGATAATCGACCGCCGAAAAATCACCTTCCGGGCGCTCGGGGGAAGAGTCCAGCACCAGCACCTTGCAAGGCAGGCTGCTGTAGTACTGCAGCGCTCGGCGCAAAAAAGCCGGGCGGTTGTGGGTGATCAGTACCACTGTCAGCAACTCGCTCAATGGCAGCGTGTTTTCAGAACCGTACTTGCCTTGCATAACTTCTCCTGCCGCGATCAAACCGTGCGAAAACGCTGTAATGAAAAAACTGTCAACGAACCCGACGCAGATAACCGTCCGAAGCAACGGTGATCAGCAACTTGTCCTGCATCTGCTGATCGATCTCAAAATCAGCGTTTTCCTTGAGATAAGCCCACACCGCAGTCTTCGGGTTGTCACCCGGGCCCCACGGACGATCCGGGAAAGCATCGGCCGGCATGTCCTCGACGACGGTGTCCATGACCACGCAATAGCTGTCGACCGACACCAATGGTGCGTAGAGACGCAACTCTTCGAGGACATGCTCGTGGGTGTGGTTGGAGTCGAGTACCACAATGACTTTCTTGCCGGCCGCCGCCTGACGCACCTGCTCGACCACCGCCGGGTCGAGGCTGGAACCTTCGATCATGCTGATGCGCTTGATCATCGGATGGCTTTCGATGGCCTCACGGTTGTGCGCGCGGATATCGCGATCAATGCCGAGCACTTCGCCATGGCCCTGCAGCTCCAGCAACGAAGCGTAGTAAATGATCGAACCGCCGTGGGCGATACCGCACTCGATGACCAAGTCCGGTTTGATCCGCCAGATCAGTTCCTGCATCGCCATCATGTCTTGCGGCAACTGAATGATCGGTCGGCCCATCCACGAGAAGTGATAGGTGTACTTGTGCTTGGCCGACTCGTTATAAAACTGCTGGGCCAACGCCTTGAGTTCCTGGTTCTGGCCTTGGGCAACCACTTCAGCCTGGCACTCTGCTTCGAAGGTCTTGATCAGGTTATCGCTCATTGTCCGGTCTCACTGAAAATTCATTGGGTTTGCACATGGCCAAAAGGCCTTCGCGGCAGGCGCATCAGTTGCTGCGCTGGGCCTCGAGTAATTGTTGTAACCGCTCCACCACAGCCCAGAACGCCATGGGCTCATGGGTCGGATAGGGGTAATGGCCGAGGTTCAAATCCAGCGCTGCGCCACGCTCACGCAAGCGCTGTTCGACCAACGCACGCACCGACACCGGTTGACCGCTGGCGCAGTTGACTACGCCAGCGAAGTCGCGCTGATGGAGGATCGCGGCGAGATGACTCGCAGCGGTTTCAATTGCGAGAAAATCGCGCAACTGCTCACCGGCCGACATGTTGAAGGTCGGCTCACCGCTATCGATCGCCCGGTCAAGCGCGGCCAACAGGCTGTTGGGGTTCTGCCCTTCGCCATGCAGATAGAACAACCGCGCCCACTGCAAAGTGAACGGCCGCTCCTGCTGCAGGTTCTGCAAAAACAGGTGCAGCGTGTGCTTGGCCAGACCGTAAGGATTGCTCGGCCGTGGCTCGGTTGACTCGCTGAGCGGGCCGCTTTGCATGCCGTATTCGAAGCAGGTGCCGGTCACCAGAACCTGCTGCACGCCCGCCTCGACCGCCCTTTTGATAAAGCGGTAATCGGCCATCAGGTTGTGCTCGAAATGAAACAGCGCCCGATAGTTCGGCAGCCCCGGCCAGGCCAGATGCACGAGTGCGTCGATGCCTTCGGTCAGCGCGACGACATTCAGATCAACAGCGTGAATATCCGCGCTGACGAACTCCACGTCATCGATCCACGGCATGCTTCGCGCCCTTTCTGGGTTGCGCGCCACCGCACGAATTTCGCAGCCGCGTTCAAGCAATACAGCAACCAGATGCCGACCGACAAAACCGGTAGCGCCGGTAACCAGAACCTTCACAGTACTTTCAACTCAGGCACGGCGATGACGAAGCGCCCGTCCCACTGACGCACCTGCGCCAGTTGCTGACTGACTTCTTGCAGCAGGTTCCACGGCAGCACCAGCACGTAGTCCGGTTTGTCGATTTCGATCTGCGCCGGCGCCACGATCGGAATGCGACTGCCCGGCAAGAATTTGCCCTGCTTGTGCGGATTGGCATCGGCCACCCAGGCCAGCAGATCCGCTTTGACGCCGGCGTAATTGAGCAAGGTATTGCCCTTGGCCGCCGCGCCGTATCCGACCACACGTTTACCGTCGGCTTTGGCCCGCAACAGGAAGCGCAGCAGGTCATGTTTGATGCGTTCGGCAGCCGGCGCGAGGGTCGCGTAGTACTCGGCGGTTTTCACCCCGGCAACGAGTTCGGCCTGCAGTTGTTGCTGCACTGCCGGGAGAACAGCACGGCGCTGGCCGTCCTTGCGTTGTACGAATACACGCAACGAGCCACCGTGAGTGCTCAACTGGCTGACGTCGAACACTTCCAGGCCATTGCGCTCGCACAAGGTCTGCACGGCGGTCAGTGATAGGTAGGAATAGTGTTCGTGATACAGCGTGTCGAACTGCGCGCCGGCCATCAGCGTCAGCAGTTGCGGAAACTCGAAAGTGGCGACACCGGTCGGCTTGAGCAACGTCGCGAAGCCGGCGAGGAAATCGTTGATGTCCGGCACATGGGCGAGCACGTTGTTGGCCGCCATCAGGTCAGCGCTCCAGCCTTCGCTGCGCAATTGCGTGGCGGTGTCGCGGCCGAAGAACAGCTCGCGAATTTCCAGGCCTTTTTCCCGTGCCGCTTGCGCGGTGCTGCGGGTCGGCTCGACACCCAGGCACGGGATGCCGCGCGCGGCGACGTATTGCAGCAGGTAACCATCGTTGGCGGCGACTTCGACCACGCGACTGTCGGCGCTGAGACCGAAGCGCTCGCTCATCTCGGCGACATAGCGCTCGGCGTGATTCAGCCAAGTGCTGGAGAACGAGCTGAAATAGGCATATTCGGCGTCGAAAAGGCTGTCGGCACTGGTGTAGTCCTCGGTCTGCACCAGCCAGCATTGCTCGCACACGGCAACCTTCAACGGCACCCATTGCTCGGCCTGCTCCAGGCGATCGGCATGCACGTAGGCGTTGGACGGCGGCGAAGTTCCGAGGTCGATCAGCGGCAGGCTCAGCGGTGCGGCGCACCCACGGCAGTTCATAGACGCACTCCAGCAAAGTGTTGATCGAGCGCGGGATGGCTGGAATCACGCGCTGACAAATTATTGACAGGCAACGGCCAGGCAATCGCCAGTCGAGGATCGTTTACCGACAAGCCGCCCTCGTGTTCCGGCGCGTAATCGGCGCTGTGCAGATAGAGCAATTCGGCGTCGTCGGTGAGCGTCTGAAAGCCATGAGCGAAACCGGCCGGAATCAACAGGCTGCGGCCATCGCCCGCCTTCAAGTGCTCGGCGTGCCAGTGTAAAAAGGTTTCCGAGTCAGGACGCAGATCCACCGCGACATCCCAGACTTCACCGCGCAGGCACGTGATCAGTTTGGCTTCCTGGGCGTCGGCATTCTGATAGTGCAGGCCACGCACACTGCCCTTCTCGCGAGTGCAGGAATGGTTGATCTGGCGGATGTGGAAAGCGCTGCCAAACGCACTCAGGCTGCCCTCGCAGAACAACCGGGCAAAGTGCCCGCGCTGATCTTCGAAGCGCTTGTGTTGAACGCAGAACAGACCGGCCAGCGGCAACGCTTTCAGGGAAAACTCGCTCACAGCGCGCCTCGGTACAAATTCAATTGACCCAGAGTTACGGCGCGCATGTCATCGCCGTTCTGCCACGCCAAGTGCCAATCGAGGGTCTGCGCCAGGCAAGCCTGCAACGACCAGCGCGGCTGCCAGCCGAGCACCTGCCGCGCGCGACTGCTGTCCAGACGCAGCAGACCGGCTTCGTGCAGTTCACTCGGTTCGATGCGCAAGCCACGGGCCAGCGGCCAGCGATTGGCGAGCAGTTCAACCACTTCACCGACGCTGCACATGTCTGCCTCACCGGGGCCGAAGTTCCACGCACCGGCGTATTCCGGGCCGTATTCGTACAGCGCGGCAGCCAGTTGCAGATATCCGGCCAGCGGCTCCAGCGCGTGCTGCCACGGGCGCACGGCTTGCGGGTAACGCAGGGTCACCGGCTCGTCGGCGGTCCAGGCTTTCAGTACGTCGGGGATCAGTCGCTCCGGCGCAAAATCACCACCGCCCAGCACATTGCCGGCGCGTGCGGTAGCCAGGGCCAGACCGTGTTCGGCATGTTTGTCCGCCGGGAAAAACGACGCGGCATAGGACTGCGCGAGCAATTCGCAGCAGGCCTTGCTGCTGCTGTAAGGATCGTGGCCACCGAGGGCTTCGTCTTCGCGGTACGGCCACAGCCATTCCTTGTTGGCGTAGACCTTGTCGGTGGTCACCAGCACGCATGCCCGCACGCCGCCGACCTGACGGATCGCTTCGAGCAGATTCAGCGTGCCCATGACGTTGCTGGAATAGGTGCCGAGCGGATCGCGATAGCCCTCGCGCACCAAGGGCTGCGCCGCCAGATGCAGAACGATCTCCGGCTCGGTCTCGGCGATGATCTCGAGCAAGGCACCGAGGTCACGCAAATCGCCGCGCTGGTCGTTGATGCCTTCGTGTACGCGCGCCAGTTCGAACAGGCTCGGTTCGGTTGATGGGTCTAGCGAAAAACCGCTGACCTGCGCGCCGAGGCTTTGCAGCCACAGGGTCAGCCAACTGCCCTTGAAACCGGTGTGTCCGGTGACCAGCACGCGTTTGCCACGCCAGAAATCCGCATTCAGGCCCATTGCTTCCATGGGGCCTCCCCGCTTTGCCACAGCGCTTCGAGATGGTTCTTGTCGCGCAGGGTGTCCATCGGTTGCCAGAAGCCGTCGTGTTCAAACGCTTTCAATTGCTCCTCGCGGGCTAGACGCGCCAATGGCTCGGCTTCCCAGGTAGTTTCATCGCCAGCGATGTAGGGCAAGACTTTCGGCGACAGGACGAAGAAGCCGCCATTGATCCAGCCGCCGTCGCCACGGGGTTTTTCAGTGAAGCCGAGGACCTGATCGCCTTGACGCTCAAGTGCACCGTAGCGCCCCGGTGGCTGCACGGCGGTGACGGTAGCCAAACGACCATGGCCCTTGTGGTAATCGACCAATTCACGGATGTTCAAATCGGAAACGCCATCGCCGTAGGTGAAGCAGAACGCCTCTTCATCCTTGAGGTAACGGCCGGCACGCAACAGGCGTCCACCGGTCATGGTCTCCTCGCCGGTGTCGATGAGGGTCACGCTCCACGGCTCGCTGTAGTTCTGGTGCACGTCCATGCGGTTTTCACGCATGTTGAAAGTGACATCGGAGGTGTGCAGAAAATAATTGGCGAAGAAGTCCTTGATTGCGTAGCCCTTGTAGCCCAGGCAGATGACGAAGTCGTGGATCCCGTGGGCGGAATACTGCTTCATGATGTGCCAGAGAATTGGCTTGCCGCCGATCTCGATCATCGGCTTGGGCTTGAGGTGCGACTCTTCACTGATGCGCGTGCCGAGGCCACCCGCCAAAATAACTGCCTTCATCATCTCCCCTCTCGTACGTTCACCGCGCTGCGCACTGCTTTGTTGAGCGTTGCGGGCCTTCTCGCTGAACCTTCTGCCGATCCGGGCGCAGGAGGAATGACCGCGAGCGCTCGTTTTATGGCGATTTGAGGGGAGCCTGCAGGAAACGCGCCAGCTCGATGGCTTCCGTATTGGATGGGCCGTAGAGCAAAAAAAGGGATGAATCCTTTGGCGGATTCATCCCTTTCATTCAATTACTCAGACGAGTCGGAAAACTAGCCAAACATACTGAACCCATCATTGATTGGCAGAACATCGCCGTTGGCCGCCTCGAATTACTCGATAGTGTTTTGGCCTGCGAACCAGTCCTGCAGCTTGACTCCCTGATCGGTTCTGCCGGAGTCATTAAGGATCAGGTCATCGCCCACCCTCGTCCTTTGCAATGACATGGCAGTACCCACCAGCGTATCCGCGCCGTTTGTTCCGTTTATGACCGCCAATTTTTCTTCCTTGCCTTGTTGTGAATCGGTACAGGTTCGTGTGGTGATCACAGGTCATTGCAGCGAACGTTGAAGACAGACGATTAGGTAAATACCGACAGCAAATGATTAAAGCTTTAGCCGTGAACAGAAATTCTTTCGAGAGAAGCGTAAATAACAAGCTAGAAAAAACAGGCGGCTTTTGTCAAAGGCGCCTGTTCGTATGGTCACGACTGCATTCCAATCAATCCGCCAACCACCCATATTCCCAATGCCGCAAGTTATCCCCCCGCAAGACATAGTCGCGCAGCACCACCTCACGCAATTCATCGCCCATGCGATAACTGGCATCCGGGTCAGCCAAATGCATGCGGATAGCCTGTAGCCATTCATCGGTCGTGTTTGTCTTGACCCGCGTACACGGCAGGTAGCCGCGATAAGCCTCGGTATCGGTACAGACCACCGGAAACCCGCAGGCGCCGTACTCGAGCAGCCTCAGGTTGCTTTTGCAGTCGTTGAAGATGTGGAACTCCAACGGCGCCAACGCCAGGTCCAGATTCAGACTGGCCAGTTTTGCCGGATAGACATCCAGCGCAATAACGCCATGAAACTCATGCATGTACGGCAGCAAATCATCCGGGCACATACCGAAGAACACCCAGTCCACCTCGTTGGCCAATTCCCGCACTACGTCGGCGATCACCGCCAGGTCACCATGGTGACTGGTGCCGCCGCCCCAGCCGACGCGCGGTTTTTTCGAGGTGCGACGCTGGCTGCGCAGGTGCCCCCACAAATCCTTGGCCAGCATGTTCGGCACCACACGAATGTCCTGGTGCATATCCGCCAATGCGTTGGCCAGCGGCGCAGTCGAGACCACCACGCGATCACACAGGCCGATCGCCCGGCGCACCATGCGCTCCATGTCCGCCTTGCCCGGCATATTGCGGATGTGTGCGTTGCGATGGGGAACGTCGATGACATAATCGTCGAGTTCGAAGATCCGTCGCGCGTTGAAAAACTTTTTCAGCGGCGGGATTTCATCGATGGTGTGCTCCGAGTAACGCCCCTGCAGAACGATCACATCGGGTGACTGCCGTTCGATATCGATGATCGACGGCAAGCCATAGCAGATGCGCCCTTCTACCCGATTGGCTGCTTCCAGCTCGATCATCGGCTGGCTGATCCGGTAGTGGCCGATGGCAGAAGCGTTGATCGGCACCGCGAGCACGTTAGGCAGCAGGGCCGTGGAGAAAGCGTTCCAGCCGGTGCGCAGACCCGGTTCCAGACTGAAATTGGTGGCGCCCACACCCTGCAACGTTAGGTTGACATTGTAAGCCGGGTCACGGGCAACCAGTGGCAACCAGCGCTGATAAAACGTGTCTTTTTCCTCGGCGTGCTGCGCTTCCTCTTGCGGGGTGGTCGCCGCACTTGGCCGTGCGCCAACGGCCAGCACGGCGTGCGGATTCATCACCACCAGATAACCGTCGCGGCCGACGCGCAGACACAAGTCTGCGACATTCAGCGTTTGTTTGAGATCCTGCTCATCCAGGCCACCAGCGGCGTCGAACACCGACTTTCGAATCATCAGGCAATCACCGCCCACGGCACTCAGGTCATGCACTGCCTGTAAGCGGTACATGTAACCTTCCGACTGCATCGGCTGGCCATAGAACGGCAGCCCGACCGGCCCGTTCAATCCGAGAATCAGGCCGGCGTGCAATATACCGCCGTCCGGGTTGAACAGCTTGGCACCGACCACACCGACTTCCGGTCGTTGCCCATGATTGAGCAATTCATCGAGCCAGTCAGCCTGGGTGATCACAGCGAAGGCATTGAGCATCAGCACGTACTCACCGCGCGCCTGTTGCACGGCAAAATTGTGCACGGCAGCAGCATTGCCCTTTTGCCGATACCTCAGCACGCGAATGCGCTCACCACCCAATTGCGCCATGCCATCCAGCCAGGCCAACGCTTCGGCGCTTTCGCTGCCGTTGTCGACCAGCAGTAATTCGTACTCGCTGTAAGCGGTCTTTTCCAGCAACGTCTCGACGCAACGCTGCAAGGCTGCGGTCTGATCCTGGGTGACGATGATCACCGAAACCAAGGGGCGCCGTGGGTGATGGTAGTCGACACGGTTGAGCAGTTCCCGGCTGCCGCGGCGGATGTCGTGAGCAATTCCCAGACGCTGCAGATGCGCCTCGAGAATGCGCGGACTCTGTTCGACGACGCCCGGCTCAGTGAGCCATTGCGACAGGTCGAATTTCGATTCCAGCAACACCTCGGCGATATGCCCGACGACTTGCAGGCCATCGCTTTCGACCATCCGCCAGAGCACATCGTGGGGTGCCAGTTCGGCGAACGCCGGAGCAAAACCGCCGAGCGCCAGAAAGCGTTCACGCTGGAATGCCAGTGCACGGCCGACGTACGGATAGCTGCGCATCAGGTCGAGGTTGAAATCCGGCTTGAACGCCGGCTCCGCCGATTCGCCGTCGCGCAGACTGCCTTCGTCGCTGTACAGGCAGGTCAGCGACCGCGAATGCGCAATGCGGTCGGCCATCACCAGCAACGCCGGCGCCACCGGGCAATCACCCGGTTGCAGCAGATAGAACCAGTCGGCGCCTTCGAGTTGCGGCAGCAGCGTGTTGATCTGTTCCAGACCGTCATCCTGCAACGGCATATGGAACACCCTTTCCTGCAACTGCGCTTCGCTACAGGCCGCGGACAACACCAGCACCAGTTCCGGCGGATAGTCCTGGGCGGCGAGCGCGGCCAAGGTGCGCTCCAGAGCATCGCGACTGCCCTGCACGTCGATAATGATCGGTACGATTCGGGGTTGATGCGGCCAGCCGGCGAGGGTTTCTGGCAGCCATTTGCGCTGCGCCTCGGTGAGCACCCGACACGCCAGCCACTGCGCATAGAGCTCGCCGAAACTGAAGCTGTCGACACCCACGCCCAACTCCTGACGGCTCTGCTTGGTGCCAAGGGTACGGCTCAGCGGCAACTCTTCCCAAATGCGCGGTGACTCGTCCGCCCTGGTCAGTCGCACAAAGCGAACCCAGCCTGGTGCGGGTGCCGACTCACCGCTGCGGACCTTGAGCATTTGCGAAATCCACTCGCGCTCGGTTTCCGCCGCGTCCTTCATCGCCTGCTGCGCACTCAGACGCTCAGGATAAAGTCGCTCGGCGCTCAGTACATTGTTGGAGGTGACCATGTTGCCGCGCCGCAGCAGGCAGACATACAAGGCAAAATCCAGAGTGGCGACGAAGCACGCGCCCTCTTCCGTCAGGGCCGGCAACAGCTCGGCAACGTCGGAACGGCGGAACAACGCGCTGCTGAAGCCGCCGAGGACGTTGACCGGAAATTTTTCGAAGATGCTCAGGAGATCGTCCCCCTTGAGCAACCCACTGACCGGCGACAACGAACTGTTTTCCAGACGCCCCGGCAGAATGATGTCGTTGGCGTCCCACAACAGCCGCTGCGCGATTACCAGACTGACTTCTTCGCGTTGCAGCTCATGGGCTTGCTGTTCGATACAGGCCGAATAAAGCAAGTCATCGTCACACAGAAACTTGATGAACTCGCCACGCGCCTGCTCGAGGCAGACCTTCAGATTGCCTACCAGCCCGAGCGTCAGAGGATTGCGCACATAACGCACCATCACGCCCGTCTGCTCCACGACCGCGTTGACGATGGACTCGATCTGGTCGCCACAGCTGTCATCGCACACGACGATATCCAGATGGCCGTAAGTCTGACTGACGGCGCTGCTCAGCGTCCGCTCGAAGAAGCGCGGATTGAAGGCAGGAATAGCGATGCTGACGAGAGGAAGAGAATTCACGGCGGGCTCACAGGCGGTACGAGCCCGCTCGGAAAAACGAGCCCTTGATACCGCAAAAAATCATTAACAGAGGGACAACGTTAGCGGGCGCTCACGCGCCCGCCAGGCATCAGATCTTGTTGAACAGACCCAACTGACTGATCTTGCTGAACGCCAGTTGCGCGGCTTGCAGCATGGTCTGTTGCAGCGTCAGACGGGTCATGACTTCAGCCGGATCGGAATCACGGATCGAACCCTGGGTCGTGCTGTTCGCCGTGGTCAGGCTGTCGTTGGTGATGGCCTGCATGTCCAGCGCCTGGCCGCGCGCACCAATGGTGGTGACTGCGGTGCCGATCTGATTGGCGGCGGCGTCGATGTTGCCGAGGCCTGCCTCCATCGCGCCCTGCAACTTCTGCTTGGCAACCGGATCGCCATCGACCGGCGTGTTCAGCGCGGAGATCATCTGGCCCAGGGTGTCGAGCACGTTCTGGGTCTGGTGATTGTTTGGCTGGATCGAGAACTGATCACCCGTTGCCGGCGTGTTGCCCAGGGCGAAAGTCACACCGGCAGCCGTCGCGTTACCGCCCACTACCGTGCCCGAGGAAACCGGCTTGCTGTCGGCCGTCACCGGCGCGGCATACAGATCGAAATCGGTGGCACTGGTGAACTTGAGCACCGCGCCGCCCTGCGGGAACGCTGCGTTATAGGCCGCCTGATCGGTGATGGTCGAACCAGTGATCACGCTGGTCGACGGGTTACCCGGATTGCGCGTGGTGGTGAACGAGTCCGGCGAGGCCGACAGCTGGAAGCTGTGCCCTGCGATAACCGCGTCCGGATTGGTATCGCCGGCCTTCAGGTTGACGTTCAGCTTGAGGTCTACGCCACGGAAGCTGACAGTCTGGTTGGCGCCGCTGCTGTTGCTGATCAGGCCATTCTGGCTGGCCTCGGCGGTCACGTCGTTGCCCAAGGCATCGGTGATCTTCAGCTGGGTGCTGCTGACGAAATCGACGGTGTACGGCTGCCCGGCAGTGAACTTGGCATCGTAGGTGGCAACAGTGCCGACGGTGCCGTTGGACAGCACGACACGGCCGTCATCGACGGCTGGCGCAGTCATTTTGGTGTTGGTGCGGCCGGTGTTGATGGTCTGCTGGAACGCGTCCCAACCGGTGGTATTGGTGCCCACGGTCATGCCGTCGCCGATGCCCAGATTGATGGTGGTCTGGTCGCCGTTGTAGGTGAATGTGCCGTCAGAATTCTTCGAGTAAGGCGCGGTATCGGTTTTCGAACCGGAGAACAGGTAATTACCGTTGGCGTCCTTGGCGTTCATCAGGCCCAGCACTTGTTGCTGGATCTCGCCCATCTCCGAGGCGTAAGCCTGGCGATCCTTGTCGGTGATCGTGCCGTTGTTCGCGGCCAGCGCGAGTTCCTTGGCACGGGCCAACGCCGTGGTGATCGAGTCCAGCGTGGACTCCTGCACATTCAACGCGCTTTTGGTGGTATCGACGTTGGTCTTGTACTGATCCAGCATCGCTGCCTGCTGACCCAGCTGCAGCAGACGTCCGGCACCGATCGGATCATCGGCGGCGGTGTTGATGCGCTGCAGGCTGCTCGCCTCGCTCGCGGTGGCGACGGCCTTGTTGAAGTTACGCTGATAATCCGAAGCTTGCGTTCCGTAATACTGGGCGGTGGAAATGCGCATGAATTACGACTCCTTAAAGGCTGTTGATCAGCGTGGCGAAAGTTTCCTGCGCAGCTTTGATGATCTGCGAAGACGCTGTGTAGTACTGCTGGTACTTGACCAGGTTGCCGGTTTCTTCATCCAGGTTGACCCCGGACAGCGAATCGCGGGCACCCTTGGCGTTCTCCAGAATCGCCGTGGTCGCGGCGCTGTCGGATTTGCCTTGGGCGGTCTTGGTACCGACGTTGGTCACCAGGGTGTTGTAGGCGTCGGTCAGGCTGATGCCCTTGCTCGCCGAACCGGTGTCCACGGTCTGTTTGGTTTGCAACGCGACCAGTGCCTGAGCGTTGCGGTTGTCCGAAGACGCCGCGCCGGTCAGGTTCATGGTGAAGGTCTCGCCGGATTTCGGCGTGCCGCCCACGGTGGTCTGCACGGTGAAGGTCTTCTGTACGTTCGGCGTGACGGTAGTGTCCATCACCGGGTTGCCGCTGGCATCGACGATGCCGACTTTCAGATTCAGCGTGTTCGACTGGCCAGGCACGATGGTGCCGGTGCCGATGGTCGCGCCCTTGGCGTCGACCAAATTGTACGATTGACTGCCACCGCTGGCTGCGCCGAACACCAGTTTGACCGGTGTCGAGTTCTTCAACGCCGCCTGCATGTCGGCCTGGGCGGTCGGGTTGTAGATGTCGATCTTGTCGCTGAGCGTCGGCTGGGTGTAATTGCCCAGGCCGTTGGCGCTGGCGACGCCGGTCAAGGGACCTGCCGCAGCGATTTTCTTCGGATCGCTGAGCACGGTCTGAATGCTCGCCGCCGCGTTGCGGGTCGGCGTGATCTTGAACGAGTCACCCGCGCTCAGCGCGCCGCCATTCAAGGCCAGGGTAAAGCCGTCAATCACTGGCGGCGGGTTGGTCGTGGTGCTGAACGCGCCCAGATCGGTGCCGTCGGAACGCTTGACGGTGTAATCGGTGGCGCTGGTGAAGGTCACCTGATAATCGCTGGTGGTCAGCTTGCCGGTGTCCTTGATGGTCACATCGAGGTTGCCCGAACCGGCGCTGTTGCCATCCTTCGCAATGCTGCGCTGACTGATCAGTGCGGCACTGTTGATGTTGTTGAAAATCGCCGCGCCGAAGTCACCGTTCTTGTCGATGCCCTGGGCTTGCTGGCTGTTGATCTGATCGGCAATCACCAGGGCCACGCGACCGAGCTCGTTGAGCGACGGGTCGAGGACTTCCTTGCGATAGGTCAGCAGGCCACCGATTTCGCCACCGCTGATCACCGAGGTGATGTCGATGGTGCTCGAACCGCGATCCATCTGGATCGCCATGCGCGACGGGTCGGTCTTGCTCGCGACCATGCTCAGGCTGTTGGTGGTGTTGCCGATGACCAGTGGCTGACCGCTGCCGACATAAATGTCGAAGCTGGTGCCGCGCTCGACGACCTGGGCACCGGTCAGCTCGGACAGCTGACGCACCGCTTCGTTACGGCTGTCGAGCAGGTCGTTCGGCGCCCCGCCACTGGTGGAGATTTCGCCGATCTTCTGGTTGAGATTGGCGATCGACGTGGCGAGTTTGTTCACCTGGGCGGTCATGTCGCCGAGGCTGCCGTTGATCGTGGTGTTCTGATCGTTGAGCTGTTTGGCCAGGGTATTGAAGCGGCTGGTCAGCGCCTGCGCACCGGTCAACACCGACTGACGCGAAGTGTCATCGGTGGCCGACGTCGATACGCCCTGCATCGAGGTGAAGAATTTCTGCAGCACACCGGTCAGGCCGGTGTTGGTGTCCGACAGAATGGAATCCAGCGGCGTCGCCTGCTTGAGGAACGCGGCCGATTCGCTGTCCAGGGAAGTCGCGGTGTGCAGCTGCGACTCCAGGTACGAGTTGTACACCCGACGCACGTCGGCCAGGGTCGTGCCCGTGCCGATGAAAACGCTGCCGTACTGCTGCGAGGACTTGGTGCCCTGCACGGTTTGCTGACGTGAATAACCGGCGGTGTCGACGTTGGCAATGTTGTTGCCTGTCGTAGCCAGAGAGGACTGGCTGGCCGACAGTCCCGACATCCCGATATTGAGCAAACTCATGGTTCAGACCTTATTACCTGGTGCCTTATAAAGGCGTGGTGGAGACACCCGCCGCAGCGTAGTTTTCAAAACTGTTCATCTGCTTGGCAATTTGCGAAATCTTCGTCGCGTAGTTCGGGTCGGTGGCGTAACCGGCCTTCTGCAACTCGCGTACAAACTGTTCTGGGTTATCGGCCGACTTCAGCACTTCTTGATAGCGATTGTTGCTCTGCAGCAACGTCACCAGATCGTGGAAGCTGTCCTTGTACGAGGCATAGGAACGGAACTCCGCGGTCTCCTTGACCATCGCGCCATTGCGGAACTCGCTGGTGATCGCGCGGGCCGAATCGCCCTTCCAGTTGCTGCTCGCCTTGATGCCGAACAGGTTGTGGCTGCTGCTGCCGTCCTGGGCGCGCATGACCGATTTGCCCCAGCCGGTTTCCAGTGCCGCTTGCGCCACCAGATAACGCGGATCGACGCCGATGCGGTCGGCGGCCTCCTTGGCCATCGGCAGCATGGTGTTGACGAATTCGTCGGCCGAACTGAAGGCCTTCTTCGCCGGTGCCAGCGGAATCTGCGCCATGGCGCGGCCGTAGACCTGCATCTGCCCGCCGGCGGCTTTCTGTTCTTCGGCACGGGCCAGCCAGTCGCCGTTGTACAACGCGCCGGAACCGCTGATGGCGGTGGTCGCAGCACGTTGCGGCAAGGCGTTGGTCGCGGCCGTCGTGGTGGTCGCAGTGGCAGCGCTCGGCGCCGACGGTACCAGGCCCGCGAGCAAGCGATCGGCCAGTTTCGGCGGCAGCGCCAGACGCCGCTGATTGATCAGCGCCATGTCGTTGCGATGGGAAATATCGGTATTCGGCGCATGCACCGAGCGCGATGCCCACAACGGACGCTCGCCGTTGACGCGGGACAGTGGACCGGTGGCGACGGTGCCGGCGGCAATCGGTGTCGGCACGGCGGCGGCCTTGGCCAGCGCTTCCTGTTGCTTGGCGGCGGACGCAGCCGCAGCCTCGCCCGGCGCCATCGGTTTGTTCTTCGACATCTGCCGGATCAGCACGTCAGCCAGGCCGATACCACCGCCCTCGCGGGACATGGAAACCGCCAGTTGCTGGTCGTACATTTCCTGGTACTGCTTGGCCGCTGGCGTGTTGAGCGGGTTGTCCTGGCCGAGCGCTTCGGTGGCCGAACGCATCGACTTGAGCATTTCGCCAAGGAACAGCGACTCGAACTCCTGCGCCACCTTGCGCATGTTTTCGTCGCTGTTCTTGTCGCCGACCTTGAGCTGGTTCAGACGATTGAGGTCCGAGTAGGAACCCGAATCGCTGCTGCTGACCAGACCGCTTTTGCGCATATCCATGGTGGTCGGCCTCAGATCACGATCAGGTCGGCTTGCAATGCGCCGGCCTGCTTCAGAGCTTCGAGAATCGCCATCAGGTCACCCGGTGCTGCGCCGACCTGGTTCACCGCACGGACGATCTCGTCGAGGGTGGTGCCCGGGCCGAACTTGAACATCGGTTTGGCTTCCTGTTCAGCATTCACCCGCGAGCGCGGCACGACGGCGGTCTGGCCGTTGGACAGCGGCCCCGGCTGGCTGACGATCGGGTCTTCGGTGATGGTCACGGTCAGGCTGCCGTGGGTTACGGCGGCTGGCGACACTTTCACGTTCTGGCCGATGACGATGGTGCCGGTGCGCGAGTTGATGATGACCTTCGCCACCGCCTGACCCGGATCGATTTCGAGGTTTTCCAGGATCGACAGGTAGTCGACGCGCTGGCTCGGATCCAGTGGCGCAGTCACGCGCACCGAACCGCCGTCGATGGCTTGGGCGACGCCAGGACCGAGCATGTCGTTGACCTTGTCGACGATGCGCTTGGCGGTGGTGAAGTCGGAGCGGTTGAGGTTCAGCGTCAGGCTGTTGCCCTGGTTGAAACCGCTCGGCACTGCACGCTCCACCGACGCACCGCCAGGGATGCGGCCGGCCGACGGAACGTTGACGGTGATCTTCGAACCGTCACGACCTTCGGCATCGAAACCGCCGACCACGAGGTTGCCCTGAGCAATCGCATAGACGTTGCCGTCGATACCTTTGAGCGGCGTCAGCAACAAGGTGCCGCCACGCAGGCTCTTGGAGTTACCGATCGAGGACACGGTGATATCGACCTGCTGACCCGGTTTGGCAAACGCCGGCAGATCGGCACTCACCGACACCGCCGCGACGTTCTTCAACTGCACGTTGCCCGAGCCCGGCGGTACCTTGATGCCGAACTGCGAAAGCATGTTGTTGAAGGTCTGCAGGGTGAACGGAGTCTGCGTCGTCTGGTCACCGGTGCCGTTAAGCCCGACCACCAGGCCGTAACCGATCAACTGGTTGGAGCGCACGCCGGAAATGCTGGCGATGTCTTTCAGCCGCTCGGCGTGTGCGGTGAAAGCCGCAGACATCAATAATGCGGCCACCATAAGGCTTTTCAGATTCAACGTAGCCACCTAGAAAGGGAACAGCGGGCTGAGGAAGAAACGGTCGAACCAGCCTGGCTGACTCGTATCGGCAAACGCGCCGGTACCCGAGTAGGTGATGCGCGCATCGGCGACGCGGGTCGACGACACGGTGTTGTCGGTCGCGATGTCATCGGCGCGGACCATGCCGGCAATGCGCACCAGTTCGTCACCGGTGTTGAGCGTCAGCCACTTCTCGCCACGCACGGCGATGATGCCGTTGGGCAGCACGTCGGCCACGGTCACGGTGATCGAGCCGGTCAGGCTGTTGCTCTGCCCGGACTTGGCGTCGCCCTTGGTCGAACGGTCGGCGCTGTAGCCGGCGTTGAGGCTCAGGTCGTTGCCACCGATCGGGTTGTTGGTCGTCAGGCTGGAGCCGAACAACGAGGTCAGACCGATCTTGTTGTCGCTGTTCTTGTCCATCTGCGAGTTGGCGTTCTTGCTCGCCTGGGTACGCTCGTTGAGGGTGATGGTGATGATGTCACCGACCCGGAACGCCTTGCGGTCGCTGTACAGGTTCTGCTCGAAGCCGGCCTGATAGATCGAGCCGTTATTGGCGGCCGCCGGCAACGGTGTGCGCGGCAACACCGGGGCGTAGTAAGGGTCATTGGGCTTGGGCGCCGGAGCGACGCAGCCCGCGAGCGAGACGACCCCACCCAATGCCAGAACAGATACAAAGCGCTTCATGACCCTACCTCACGGTGTTGCTGGCGACCTCAGGCCGCCCCATAGACTGGATTACAGATTCTGCGTTACGAACGAGAGCATCTGGTCGGCGGTGGAGATCACCTTGGAGTTCATCTCGTAGGCGCGCTGAGTGGTGATCATGTTGACCATCTCTTCAACGGTGCTGACGTTCGAGGTTTCCAGGGTGTTCTGCAGCGTGGTACCGAAACCGTTCAGGCCCGGAGTGCCGATTTGCGGTGCGCCGGAAGCAGCGGTTTCGAGGAACAGGTTGTTGCCCACGGCTTGCAGGCCGGCCGGGTTGATGAAGTCGGCGGTCTGCAGGTTGCCGATCACTTGCGAAGCCGGGTTGCCGGCGATGGTGATCGACACGGTGCCGTCACGGCCGACGGTGAAGGTCTGCGCATCGTTCGGGATGATGATCGCCGGCTCCAGAGCGAAACCGCTGGCGTTGACGATCTGGCCATTGGAGTCGAGGTGGAACGTACCGTCACGGGTGTAGGACGTGGTGCCATCCGGCTGCAGGATCTGGAAGAAACCGCGACCGTCGATGGCCATGTCCAGCGGCTGCTCGGTGGTTTGCAGGCTGCCGGCGGTGAAGTTCTTCTGGGTGCCGACAATGCGCACACCGGTACCCACTTGCAGACCCGACGGCAGTTCGCTGTCCTGGGTCGACTGAGCACCTGGCTGACGCTTGATCTGGTACAGCAGGTCCTGGAACTCGGCACGGTCACGTTTGAAACCCGTGGTCGAAACGTTCGCCAGGTTGTTGGAAATGGTGGTCAGGTTGGTGTCCTGGGCGGACAGACCGGTTTTGGCAACCCATAGAGCCGGAAGCATTCGATTCTCCTCGTGCGCCTGTTTTACGGCGCGACGTTCTGATAATTAGCTGATCTGCAAGACCCGAGCCATGGCCTGGTCGTCGTCTTTGGCGGTGTTCATCATCTTGACGTGCAACTCGAACTGCTTGGCCAGGGCCAGCACCGAGGTCATTTCTTCCACGGCATTGACGTTGCTCGACTCGAGGAAACCCGAGACCAGTTTGACGTTGGCGTCGGCTTGCGCCGGCTGGCCGTCCTTGGTGTAAATCGAACCGTCGAGACCTTTGTTCATGTTCTTGATGTCCGGGTTGACCAGCTTGATGCGGTCGACTTCGGCCATCACGCGCGGGCCTTCACCCATGGCGCGGATGCTGATGGTGCCGTCTTCACCGACTTCGACCTGCTGCTCGGGCGGCACAGCGATCGGGCCGCCGTTACCGATTACCGGCATGCCGTTGCCGGCGCGCAGCACGCCGAGGGCGTCGATGTTCAGGCTGCCGGTGCGCACGTAGCTTTCACCGCCACCGGGGTTCTGCACGGCGATGAAACCGTTGCCGGATACCGCGACGTCGAGTTCACGACCGGTCTGCACCAGCGAGCCCGGGGTGAAATCGGTGGCGGGACGCTCGCTCATGGCAAACGCGCGCGCCGGAAAGCTGTCACCAAACACCGGCATCGACCGCGCCTGCTCAAGGTCGCGCTGAAAGCCGTTGGTGGAGATGTTCGCCAGGTTGTTGGCATGCGCCCGCTGCGCCAGTGCGTTCTGGCTGGCGCCGGTCATTGCCACATAAAGGTACTTGTCCACTGTGTTTCCTCTGCATGCCGGACGTTTGCCGCCCACCGCTGTACTGCTCAGCCATAAGCAATTTGCAGACCAACTTTTTATTGGCGGACGAAGGCCCGGTAAACAAGGGACTTGAGGGGGATGGAGGGGGAATTTGAAATGTGCAGAAGACGAAAAACCGGCGGTGTCATGCCGCTTCGCGGCAATCCCTGATTACGAGTGAAATCAGTCCCTGTGGCGAGGGAGCTTGCTCCCGCTCGGCTGCGAAGCAGTCGTAAACCCGGTGAGTGCGGTGTGCCTGACTCACCCGGCTGAATGGATTTGGGGCTGCTGCGCAACCCAGCGGGAGCAAGCTCCCTCGCCACAAGGTTATTCGGCCGCGTCTTTGCCCACCTCATATTCACGCAGCTTGTTGGCAATCGTGGTGTGCGAAACACCCAGCCGCTTGCCCAGTTGTCGACTGCTCGGGTGTTCGGAATACAACCGCTCCAGTACCGCTTTCTCGAAGCGCCCGACGATCTCGTCGAGATTTCCGTCGAGGGAAAAATCGCCAAGCGGCTGACGCACGCCGTAATCCGGCAGGCGGATATGTTCGGCCTTGACCTTACCGCCGTCGCACAACGAAACCGCCTGGAACAGCACGTTCTCCAGTTGCCGCACGTTGCCCGGCCAGTGGTAATGGCTGAGCCGTTCCATCGCCGCCGGGGCGAGTTTCGGCAGCGGGCAGCCGATCTGCCGACTGGCCTGATCGAGGAAGTGCTCGACCAGCGGTGTCAAACCGTCGAGGCACTCGCGCAGCGGCGGGATGTGCAGCGACAGCACATTCAAGCGGTGGTAGAGATCCTGGCGAAACTCGCCGCGCGCGCACAGTTCGGACAAATCCACCTGCGTCGCGCAGATTACCCGCACGTCGAGATAGACCTCTTCATCGCTGCCGACACGGCGGAAGCAACCGTCCTGGAGAAAGCGCAACAGCTTGACCTGCAAGCGCGGGCTCATCTCGCCAACGCCATCGAGAAACAGCGTGCCGCCAGCGGTCAACTCCAGCAGGCCGAGCTTGCCTTCGGCCCGCGCACCTTCGAAGGCGCCTGGGCCGTAGCCGAACAGTTCGGTCTCGGCCATCGACTCCGGCAACCCGGCGCAGTTGAGCGCCATCAAAGGCGACTGCCCACGCGGACTCGCGAGGTGGCAGGCGCGCGCGAGCAGTTCCTTGCCGGTGCCGGTTTCGCCTTCTATTAATAGCGGCGCATCCAGCGGCGCCATGCGTCGCGCTTCGCGGACCACGGCGGCCATGACTTTCGAGCTCTGGAAGATACTGTCGAAGCCCCGCAGTTCCTGTTTGCGCACATTGTAGATACGCTCGCCGACGCGATCGGCGCGGTGCAGGGTCAGTACCGCGCCGGCCATGGCCTCGCTGTCGTCGTGCTCCGATTGCAGCGGCGCGATGTCGGCGAGAAAGATGTCGCCCTTGACCTTGACCCGCATGCCGTTGATCCGCGACTTGTTGGCGCGCACCAGTTCCGGCAGGTCGAAATCCTCGGCATAACGCGACAGCGGAATCCCCGGCACTTCATCGACGCGCACCCCGAGCAATTGCGCTGCCGCGCGGTTGGCCGCAACGATCGAGCCGCCCATGTCGATCGACAGCACCGGAAACTCCAGCGCGCCGAGCAACGCATTCAATTCCATATGCCGGCGTTCGCTGGGCATCAGCCCGACACGCTTGACCCCGAACACTCCACCAATCGCCTCGAACTTCGGCCGCAGCGCCTGGAACTGGATGTTGATCAGGTTCGGACAGTGCAGATAGATCGCATTGCCATGCTCACCACCCACCTCACCGCGGGCAACGTTGATTCCGTACGCCACCAGCAGATTGAGAATGTCGCGCAGGATGCCGATGCGGTTCTGGCAGTGGACTTTGATGCGCATAAAAAAAGGCCCGGTTGAACGAAGAGAAACCTGTAGGAGTGAGCCTGCTCGCGATAGCGGTCTATCAAGTTCATATTCATCGACTGACACACCGCTATCGCGAGCAGGCTCACTCCTACAGGGGAACGGCGCCCGATTTTCTGTCGAGGCACGCAGATAGTTGTCAAGATTATGTGACAGCCCCTGCCCTTTTCAAACCCACCAATCGCCGTAAATGCGCTCTAGCCGACAAACCGTAACGATAACTTTACGAAACAAGCAGAATTTTCCTACGCACCTGCGGGTCAACATGCTGCACGCCATCACGCTCTCGGGTATTCCTGTAGCCATCGCTGGACATAACAAAAACCAGATTCCCCTAGCAGGAGAGCAGCATGAAGCAGACGCAATACGTGGCTCGCGAGCCCGATGCGCAAGGTTTTATCGACTACCCCGCCGAAGAACATGCGGTGTGGAACACGCTGATCACTCGCCAGTTGAAGGTGATTGAAGGTCGTGCGTGCCAGGAATACCTGGACGGTATCGAAAAACTCGGTCTGCCCCACGACCGCATTCCGCAACTGGCCGAGATCAACAAAGTCCTTGGCGAGACCACAGGCTGGCAGGTCGCCCGGGTGCCGGCGCTGATTCCTTTCCAGACTTTTTTCGAATTGCTCGCCAGCAAGCAATTCCCCGTCGCTACCTTCATTCGTACCCGCGAAGAACTCGACTATCTGCAGGAGCCGGACATCTTTCACGAGATCTTTGGCCACTGCCCGCTGCTGACCAACCCGTATTTCGCCGAATTCACCCACACCTACGGCAAGCTCGGTCTGCAGGCGACCAAGGAAGAGCGCGTGTATCTGGCGCGGTTGTACTGGATGACGATCGAATTCGGTCTGGTTGACACCCCGCAGGGCAAGCGCATTTACGGTGGCGGGATTCTGTCCTCGCCGAAAGAAAGCGTTTACTGCTTGTCGGACGAGCCTGAGCATCAGTTGTTCGATCCGCTGGAAGCCATGCGCACGCCGTATCGCATCGACATCCTGCAACCGCTGTACTTCGTCTTGCCGAATCTCAAGCGCCTGTTCGATGTCGCCCATGAAGACATCATGGCCATGGTTCGCCAGGGCATGCAGTTGGGCTTGCACGCGCCAAAATTTCCGCCGAAACCGAAAGCCGCCTGAACCGCGACTTTTGCTGACAATTGCGTCTGTGCGTCGCCGCCGCTTTGCTTTAGCGTGACGGCAATGACGGCACATGCGCTTTAATAAAAAACACACTCGATTTCAGGAATACACCATGTCGACTTTGAACCAAGCCCACTGCGAAGCCTGCCGCGCCGATGCGCCACAAGTCAGCGATGAAGAACTGCCGATCCTGATCAAGCAGATCCCTGACTGGAACATCGAAGTACGCGACGGCATCATGCAGCTGGAGAAGGTTTTCCTGTTCAAGAACTTCAAACATGCGCTGGCGTTCACCAACGCCGTGGGCGAGATCTCCGAGGCCGAAGGTCACCACCCGGGCCTCCTGACCGAGTGGGGCAAAGTCACCGTGACCTGGTGGAGCCACTCGATCAAAGGCCTGCACCGCAACGACTTCATCATGGCTGCGCGCACTGACGAAGTGGCGAAGACCGCAGAAGGACGCAAGTAATGCACTTCGACGCCATCGGCCGGGTCCCCGGCGACCCGATCCTCGGTTTGATGGAGGCTTATGCGCAGGATGCCAATCCGCGCAAATTCGACCTCGGCGTTGGTGTCTACAAGGATGCCCAGGGTCTGACGCCGATCCCGGAAGCGGTGAAGATCGCCGAAGCGCGGATGGTCGAAAGCCAGGACACCAAGACCTACATCGGTGGCCACGGCAACCCGCTGTTCGGCAAGGTCATCAATGAGCTGGTACTGGGTGCCGACTCGCCGTTGATCGCCGAACAACGCGCCGGCGCCACCCAGACCCCGGGCGGCACCGGAGCCCTGCGTCTGGCTGCCGACTTCATCGCGCAATGCCTGCCGGGCAAAGGTGTGTGGTTGAGCAACCCGACCTGGCCGATCCACGAAACGATTTTCGCCGCAGCCAAGGTCAAGGTCAGCCACTACCCGTACGTCGGTAGCGACAACCGCCTAGACGTCGAAGCGATGCTCGCCGTGCTCAGGGAAGTGCCGAAGGGCGACGTGGTGCTGCTGCATGCCTGCTGCCACAATCCGACCGGTTTCGACCTGAACCATGACGACTGGAAGCGCGTGCTTGAAGTGGTGCGCAGCCGCGATCTGCTGCCGCTGATCGACTTCGCTTATCAGGGTTTTGGTGATGGCCTCGAACAGGACGCGTGGTCGACCCGGCTGTTCGCGTCACAGGTGCCGGAGCTGTTGATTACCAGTTCCTGCTCGAAGAACTTCGGCCTGTACCGCGACCGCACCGGTGCGCTGATCGTCTGCGCGACCAGCGCCGACAAGCTCACCGACATCCGCAGCCAACTGGCCAACATCGCCCGCAATCTGTGGTCGACGCCGCCGGATCACGGCGCAGCAGTGGTCGCGACCATCCTTGCCGATCCAGAGCTGAAAGCGCGCTGGGCCGATGAAGTGGAAGCCATGCGTCTGCGGATCGCGCAGCTGCGCAGCGGTCTGGTCGAAGCGCTGGAACCGCACGGTTTGCGCGAGCGTTTCGCGCATATTGGCGTGCAACGCGGGATGTTCTCCTACACCGGCCTGTCGCCGGAACAGGTGAAGCACCTGCGCGAACGGCACAGCGTGTACATGGTCAGCTCCGGCCGGGCCAACGTCGCTGGCATCGACGCTACCCGCATCACCTCGCTGGCCGAAGCCATCGCCAGCGTTTGCAAATAGTTACTGCAACACAAAACCCTGTGGGAGCGAGCCTGCTCGCGAAAGCGGCGTGTCATTCAACGAAAATGTTGCCTGACACACTGCCTTCGCGAGCAGGCTCGCTCCCACATTTGTTTTGTGGTGACCTTTGGGGGTTGCCCTCCCCTGCGGCCATCTGTCGCATTAATTTGAATTAAAAGTCTGATTGTCATTTTTCCTGCTGTATCCTGCGCAGGCTTTGTAAAGCGCGGAGCACCTGATCTATCAACAGACTTAGCGAGGAGCGCAACCATGCACGAGATTCCCAATCTCCCCTTCCCGAGCCTGCACGTACCTGAGCAGACGACCCCGCAACACACCGGCGCTGATAAGCCCGAGCCGCAAGAAGCCGCTGACAGCCGCAAAGCCGACAGCGAAGAGTAAGACCCGCCGTACAGACCGTGTGGAAAGCGCTAACATGCGCTTTCCACACTGCCTGAACCCGAGCCCGCCATGACCGACGAATTCTCCGAAAGCCAAGCTGCCGTACTGATCGGCGCCACCGAGAAAATGATCGAGATCTGGAATCGCCTGTCGCCCGAGAAGCAAGCTGCCCTGCTCGAGCGTTTCGGCAGCGAAGAGAACGCCCTCGCCGCCCTCGTCACCACGCAACTGGTCGCCCCGGCAAAATCCTGAAAGCGCCGCCCGGCAAATAGTTTTACTTTTCCCCGCCCCTGAACGGTTCACGCCGGTATCATGAGCAGCCTATCCAATCTGCTGCTCCCGTGGATCGTTACCCATGTCGTCTATATCCGAGCCCCAGCGCCCGCTGGCGGTTACGCTGCAAGTGGTTTCCATCGTCCTCTTCACCTTCATCGGTTACCTGAACATCGGCATCCCGCTCGCCGTGTTGCCGGGTTACGTTCACAGTGACCTCGGTTTCGGCGCGGTGATCGCCGGGCTGGTGATCAGCGTGCAATACCTCGCCACCCTGCTCAGCCGTCCGTATGCCGGCAAGATCATCGACAATCAGGGCAGCAAGCGCGCGGTAATGATTGGCCTCGCGGGTTGTGGCGTGAGCGGTGTGTTCATGCTGATTTCCGCATGGACACCGAACCTGCCGCTGCTCAGCCTGATCAGCCTGTTGATCGGCCGCCTGGTACTGGGCAGCGCCGAGAGTCTGGTCGGTTCCGGTTCGATTGGCTGGGGCATCGGTCGCGTCGGCGCGGCGAATACCGCGAAAGTGATTTCCTGGAACGGCATCGCCAGTTACGGCGCTCTGGCGATCGGCGCGCCATTCGGCGTGTGGCTGGTGAGCCGCCTGGGTTTGTGGAGCATGGGCGTGAGCATCATCCTCCTCGCCTTGCTCGGTCTGGCGCTGGCATGGCCGAAGACCGCGGCGCCGATTGTCGCTGGTGAGCGTTTGCCGTTCATGCATGTGCTGGGCAAAGTCTTCCCTCACGGCTGCGGACTGGCGCTGGGCTCGATCGGCTTCGGCACCATCGCCACCTTCATCACCCTGTACTACGCGACCCAGCATTGGGATAACGCCGTGCTGTGCCTGAGCCTGTTCGGCGCCAGCTTCATCGGCGCGCGGCTGCTGTTCGGCAACCTGATCAACCGCCTCGGCGGTTTCCGAGTAGCGATCGCCTGCCTGTCGGTGGAAACGTTGGGATTGTTGCTGCTCTGGATCGCGCCGGATGCGCACTGGGCCCTGGCCGGTGCGGCGCTCAGCGGCTTTGGCTTTTCGCTGGTGTTCCCGGCGTTGGGCGTCGAAGCAGTGAATCTGGTGCCGGCCTCCAGCCGTGGTGCGGCGGTCGGTGCCTATTCACTGTTCATCGACTTGTCGCTGGGGATCACCGGGCCATTGGCCGGGGCGATTGCCGCCGGGTTCGGCTTTGCTTCGATCTTCCTGTTTGCCGCATTTGCGGCGTTGAGCGGACTTGGCTTGAGCGTCTATCTGTACAAGCACACGGCGAAATACCGCGAGGCTTAAAAATCCACTTTGCCGCGTCCGGCCTTGATGCTGCCGCGCTTGGTTTTCGACTCCAGCCGACGCTTCTTCGAACCGAGGGTCGGCTTGGTCGGGCGGCGTTTCTTTTCGACTTTGGTGGCGCTGAGAATCAGCTCGACCAGCCGCTCCAGCGCATCGGCGCGGTTGGCTTCTTGGGTGCGATATTGCTGCGCCTTGATGATCAGCACGCCGTCGCTGGTGATGCGACTGTCGCGCAGTGCGAGCAGGCGTTCCTTGTAGAACTCCGGCAAGGACGAATTGGGAATGTCGAAGCGCAGGTGCATGGCGCTGGAAACCTTGTTGACGTTCTGCCCACCGGCGCCTTGCGCGCGGATGGCGGTCAACTCGATCTCGGCATCCGGCAGATGCACATTGTTGGAAATCACCAGCATGGAAAAGCGTCCGTAATCAGAGCGTGCAGGATAACCTGAAAATCATCGCAATCCTGCTGGAGACCCCCTGTAGGAGTGAGCCTGCTCGCGATAGCGGGGTGTCAGTCGACAAATATGTTCCTGACATTCCGCTATCGCGAGCAGGCTCACTCCTACAAGGGATTTGCATGAACCCTGGAAACAACAAACCCGGCACTCTGGCCGGGTTTGTCGTTTCTGCATGCGCTGTTATTTCGCCGTTGCAGCCACCACCGGCTGCACACTGCGCTTGTTCTTGATCAGGTAGCAGACCCACATGAACACCACCCACACCGGAATCGCGTACACCGAGATCTGAATCCCCGGGATCAGCAGCATCACGCCGAGGATGAACACCACGAACGCCAGGCAGACGAAGTTGCCGTACGGATACCACAACGCCTTGAACAGCGGCGTCTGTTTGCTTTGGTTCATGTGCTGACGGAATTTGACGTGGGAGTAGCTGATCATCGCCCAGTTGATCACCAGCGTTGCAACCACCAGCGACATCAGCAGTTCCAGCGCATGCTGCGGGATCAGGTAATTGAGCAGCACCGCAACCAGGGTCACTGCCGCCGAAGCCAGAATCGAACGCACCGGCACGCCGCGCTTGTCGATTTTCGCCAGCGCTTTCGGCGCATCGCCCTGCTCGGCCATGCCCAGCAGCATGCGGCTGTTGCAGTAGGTGCCGCTGTTGTACACCGACAACGCGGCGGTCAGCACGACGAAGTTGAGGATGTGCGCAGCGGTGTCGCTCCCGAGCATCGAGAACACCTGCACGAACGGGCTGCCGCTGTACGAATCGCCGGACGCGTTAAGGGTTGCCAGCAGGCTGTCCCATGGGGTCAGCGACAGCAGGATCACCAGTGCGCCGATGTAGAAAATCAGGATGCGGTAGATCACCTGGTTGATCGCTTTCGGGATCACGGTTTTCGGCTTGTCGGCTTCAGCCGCGGTAAAACCGAGCATTTCCAGACCACCGAAGGAGAACATGATGATCGCCATGGCCATGACCAGACCGCTCACCCCGTTGGGGAAGAAACCGCCGTGGGACCACAGGTTGCTCACCGAGGCCTGCGGGCCGCCGTGGCCGCTGACCAGCAGGTAGCTGCCAAGGGCGATCATGCCGACAATGGCCACAACCTTGATGATCGCGAACCAGAACTCGGCTTCACCGAAAACTTTGACGTTGGCCAGGTTGATCGCGTTGATCAGTACGAAAAACGCCGCAGCGGAGACCCAGGTCGGGATGTCCGGCGCCCAGTAATGGATGTATTTGCCGACCGCTGTCAGCTCGGACATGCCCACCAGAATGTACAGAATCCAGCAGTTCCAGCCCGAGAGGAAACCGGCGAAACCGCCCCAGTATTTGTGCGCGAAGTGGCTGAAGGAACCGGCCACCGGCTCTTCAACGATCATCTCGCCGAGCTGGCGCATGATCATGAAGGCGATGAAGCCGCAGATGGCGTAGCCGAGGATCATCGACGGGCCGGCGGATTTCAGGACCCCGGCAGAACCAAGGAACAATCCGGTACCGATCGCGCCACCGAGGGCGATCAGTTGAATATGGCGATTTTTCAGGCCGCGTTTAAGCTCGCCTGATTGCGAGGGTTGTCCACTCATGAAAAAGGTCTCACGCAAGGTTTGATGATGTTCAGTAGACGTTGCTGCAAGGTTGCGATTTCAGGCAGCCCCGATCAAACCCCAGCGCAGGCACCAGGAGTTCAGCTCATTTACAACGGTCATGCGTCACCTGTTTGTTTTTATCTGTGACGAAATCGAACCCGGCACGCTTGTGGCGCGGCGGAGTGAACAAGGCGGGTAGCCTCGATATTTTTGCGATTACGCAGAGGGTCACAGTTAAAACGCGGCGCATTGTACACCGCTAACCCCCTGCTGCCAGACCCGCCTGATCAGCGTGTCGGTTGCCGGGATTGCGTGTGTCCGCCTCGATCGTCTCGAGCGGCTGCAAAATATGAGTCAGGCCTTTGCGGGCCATCGACGGGGACGAGGAAAAAACCGTCCCACGGGGAGAAGTGGAAATCAGTCGCGGCGTTCATTGCGCCTCCTTCTTGTTATTGGCCTGCACAACAGGCATGCCGCGCATCACACCTCGCCTGAACAACGGAAACAAGCGCCCCGGAGCCTCACGCAGCACCAGATCGAATGGCGTACGGAAGCTTTTCCTTACAACCGCACGCAACGCGTGAAACCACCGTATAGATCGCACCGAACCGTCAGCTTTTCTTTACAACCCGTAACGTAAATTTTCCGAATCAGAAATTTCTGAAGGATGTCTGCGTCTTGACGGTAGCTAGCTTGCTATCGGCCGGTGTTCGACGGACGATTCGTGTTCCAGCCTCCGCATGAGCCCTGTAGGAGCTGACGAGTGAAACGAGGCTGCGATCTTTTGATCTTGAAAATCAACATCAAAAGATCGCAGCCTCGTTTCACTCGTCAGCTCCTACGGGTGAGCGCACCGCATATGAGAGCCAGAAAAAAAAACGCCAACCCTGAGGTTGGCGTTTTTTCTTCAGCTTGCAGGTTGCAGCTAGAAACTCACAGCTGCCTCACTCCGGCTTCTTGCGTCCGAAACCCGGGCGCTGGCCCGAGCCGGCCGGTGCGCCGCGGCGCTTGCCCGATGGCTTGTCGCCGTCGACCAGTTTGATCCCCGGGCGCTTTGGCGCAGGCTTGGCCGGGCGCTTGTTGGTGGTATCGGCCGGGCGATCCGCTACTGGCGTACCGCGACCGGCAGGAGCGCCGCGTTCGCCACGCTCAGTACGGCCATTGGCTGGACGCGGTGCGCGCTCGCCGTCTCGGGCAACCGGCTTGCGACCTGGACGCTCGCCTTCGATCTGCGGCTCGCGGCCCGGGCGTGGCCCGGTCGGTGCGCCAGCGGCTGGGCGCAGGGTGCGCACGCGCTCGGTCTTGGCCATTGGTCGCGACGATTTGCGCTGCATGCGCTCGAGCTTGTCCTTGCTCTTGGCGTTCAGCTGCGGCATTGCTACCGGCGTCAGGCCGACTTCGGCGCTGAGTACGTCGACTTCGTACTGGCTCATTTCGCGCCAGCGGCCCATCGGCAGGTCGGAGTTGAGGAACACCGGACCGAAACGCACGCGCTTCAAACGGCTGACCACCAGACCCTGCGATTCCCACAGACGCCGAACCTCGCGGTTACGCCCTTCCATGACCACGCAGTGGTACCAGTGGTTGAAGCCCTCACCGCCCGGGGCCTGTTGAATGTCGGTGAAACGCGCCGGACCGTCTTCGAGCACCACGCCAGCTTTCAGGCGTTCAATCATCTCGTCGTCGACTTCACCGCGTACACGCACAGCGTACTCACGGTCCATCTCGTAGGACGGGTGCATCAGACGGTTGGCCAGCTCACCGTCGGTGGTGAACATCAGCAGACCGGTGGTGTTGATGTCGAGACGGCCGATGTTGATCCAGCGACCTTCTTTCGGGCGCGGCAGCTTGTCGAACACGGTTGGACGGCCTTCCGGGTCGTCACGGGTGCAGATCTCGCCATCGGGCTTGTTGTACATGATCACGCGGCGCACCGATTCGGCGGCCTCTTCGCGCTTGATCACCTTGCCATCGATGGTGATGGCGTCGTGCATGTCGACACGCAGGCCAAGGGTGGCGTCTTTGCCATTGACCTTGATCCGGCCTTGGCTGATCCAGGCTTCGACGTCACGGCGCGAGCCGACGCCGATACGGGCGAGGACTTTCTGCAGCTTTTCGCCTGCTGGGCCGATTTCCTGGTCGTCTTTCTGATTGATGTCACTCATCTGGGCACCTCCCGGTGTGGTCTGTTCAGGCGACGCCTGAAGCATTGAAATCTGGGTATTCGGCCGAAGGGATCGGCGAAGGGTCGCGAATCATACGCGGATGTGCGCCGTCGCGCATCAGAGACTAGCTGATCGATTGCCAGTTATTTCTTTTTCCGCCGACCGGCACCGCCGAGTTTGATCAGGCGCAGCGCGGCTTCGGCCAGCACAGTGCGCTTGTCGTCCTTGTCGAGCTTTTTCCAGGCCTTGATCTCGCGCTTGCTGCGGCCACAGCCGAGGCAGATGTCGTCGCTGAATTTGCAGAGGCTGATGCAGGGGTCTTTGGTTGAGCTCATCGAGGTCTCCGGAAAAACACGAATCCATTGTAGGAGTGAGCCTGCTCGCGATAGCGGTGGGTCAGTCGACATCATCTTGTCAGTTACACCGCTATCGCGAGCAGGCTCACTCCTACAGGGAATGGCGGTGTTCCGGGAATCGGGTCAATCGTCGAATTCGCGCCGTTCGGCTTCGATGGCTTCGGCCAGGGCGCGGGCTTCGGCTTCTTCTTCGCTGAGTTCGGGTTCCGGCTGCTCGAGGGCGGCGACAGCGGCCAGAAGTTTTTCGCGGGCCTCGGCGACACCGAGAATGTCGTCTTCCGGTTCGGCGTCAGGCGCGGTCTCAAGTTCCACATCAATCGCGTGTTCGATGATCTCAGGCTCGGGCACCGGCGCTTCGCCATCCGCCGCATCGCGCAGCAAATCGTCGAAGTCGGTCTTGATCCCCTCCTCCATGCTGTCCAGTTCCAGCAGCAGGGAATGGAAGCTGGTTTCTTCCTTTTCCTCCTCGGGCTCGGCGCTGGCGTCGGCCAGTTCCTGCAGACTTTGCGGCACCGGCGCGTCGTCGAAATCGAGCACCGGCTCGGCTTCCATTTCGCGCAGTTCGGCCAGCGGCGGCAGGTCCTCGAGGTTTTTCAGGTTGAAGTGATCGAGAAACGCCTTGGTCGTGGCGAACATCGCCGGTTTGCCCGGCACGTCGCGATAGCCGACGACGCGGATCCACTCACGCTCAAGCAAGGTCTTGACGATGTTGCTGTTGACCGCGACGCCACGCACGTCTTCGATTTCGCCCCGGGTGATCGGTTGGCGATAGGCGATCAGCGCAATGGTTTCCAGCAAAGCACGAGAATAGCGCTGCGGGCGCTCTTCCCACAGCCGCCCGACCCACGGCGAAAACTTCTCGCGGATCTGCAAGCGATAGCCCGACGAGACTTCCTTGAGCTCAAACGCTCGGCCCTCGCAGGACTTGCCGAGCAGGGTCAGGGCTTTCTTGAAGACCGCCGGCTCCGGCCGCTCGCCTTCTTCGAACAGTTCAAACAGGCGCTCAAGGGATTGCGGCTTTCCCGAGGCCAACAGAAAGGCTTCAAGCAGGGGCGCCAGCTCGCGGGGTTCAGTCAGGTTCATGTAGGGACTCGTTATTCGGCTCGGGCTCGCACGTGGATCGCGGCGAACGGCTCATTCTGCACCAGCTCGACCAAGGATTCCTTGACCAGTTCAAGGATCGCCATAAAGGTCACCACCACACCCAGGCGACCTTCTTCAGCGGTGAACAGCTCGACAAACGGCACGAAGCCGCCACCTTTGAGCCGTTCCAGCACATCGCTCATGCGCTCGCGGGTGGACAGCGCCTCGCGACTGACCTGGTGGCTTTCGAACATGTCGCCACGGCGCAGCACTTCGGCCATGCACATCAGGATTTCTTCCAGCGCCACGTCCGGCAGCAGTTTACGCGCCCGTGCTTCCGGGGCATCGAGCTTGGGCACGATCACATCGCGACCGACCCGGCTCAGGCCATCGATACCTTCAGCGGCAGCCTTGAAGCGTTCGTATTCCTGCAAGCGGCGGATCAGTTCGGCGCGCGGGTCGTCTTCTTCGTCTTCGACGGTTTCCGCGCGCGGCAGGAGCATGCGCGACTTGATCTCGGCGAGCATCGCCGCCATCACCAGATACTCGGCGGCCAGTTCCAGACGCACCGACTGCATCAACTCGACGTAGCCCATGTACTGGCGGGTGATTTCCGCCACCGGGATGTCGAGGATGTTGATGTTCTGTTTGCGGATCAGGTACAGCAGCAGGTCGAGCGGGCCTTCGAAGGCTTCAAGAAAGACTTCCAGCGCATCCGGCGGGATGTACAGGTCCAGCGGCATTTCCATGACCGCCTGGCCATAGACCATGGCAAACGGCAGTTCCTGCTGAGCGCCGGCCTGGGGATCGACCACGGTTTCCACTGCGGACATTCAGGCCTCGACCATGAACGGCGTCGGATCGCCGCAACCGACGCGGACCACTTCCGGGTCGTCGCCGGTCAGGTCAATCACCGTCGACGCTTTGATGCCGCCGAAACCGCCGTCGATGATCAGATCGACCTGATGCTCAAGCAACTGGCGCATTTCGTACGGATCGCTCAGTGGGTCTTCGTCGCCGGGCATGATCAGCGTCACGCTCATCAGCGGCTCGCCGAGTTCGGCCAGCAGCGCCAGCGCAATCGGATGGCTGGGCACGCGCAGGCCGATGGTGCGTTTCTTCGGATGCAGCAACAGGCGCGGTACTTCGCGGGTGGCGTTGAGAATGAAGGTGTAAGGCCCCGGCAGATGCGCCTTGAGAATGCGGAAGGTGCCGGTGTCGATCTTGGCGTAGTTGCCCAGTTGCGACAGGTCGCTGCAGATCAGCGCGAAGTTATGCTTTTCATCGAGCTGGCGCAGACGTCGCACACGCTCGATGGCGGTCTTGTCGCCGATCTGGCAACCGATGGCGTAGGACGAGTCCGTGGGATAAATCACCACCCCGCCCTTGCGGATGATCTCGACCGCCTGTTTGATCAGGCGCGCTTGCGGGTTTTCCGGATGTATCTGGAAAAATTGACTCACATTCTCTACCTGTTCAGACGGCGGCAATATCTGTGTCATGTTTGAACCGACACCACAGGGGTGGAAGGTCCTCGGGAACCGGCCGGTACTGGCCGATCTCGGACCAGCCGCCAGGGCCATGGAAGTCACTGCCGGCGCTGACCAGCAGACCGAACTCACGGGCAAGGATCGCCAGGCTGCCCACCTGTTCCGCAGGCTGGTGGCCATTGACCACCTCGATTGCATGCCCGCCTGCTTGAATATAGTCGGCAATCAGCTTTCGGCGTTTGCTGCGGGTGAAATCGTAGTGCCAGGGATGCGCCAGACTGACCCAGGCACCGGCGGCGCGCAGGGTGCCGACGGTGTCTTCCAGGGTCGGCCAGTGCAGCTTGACGTCGCCGAGCTTGCCGGCGCCGAGCCATTTGCGAAACGCCTCGGCGCGATCCTTCACAAAACCTTCACGCACCATCCAGTCGGCGAAATGCGGACGGGCCGGCGCGTTGCCGCTGCCGCCCAGCTCCTGCTGGATCTGCCGGGCGCCCTCAATGGCGCCGGGCATGCCCTTGAGGGCGAGCTTGCGGCTTATTTCTTCCGACCGCAGCCAGCGGCCATCGTGCAGTTTCGCGATCGCCTCGACCAACGGCGCGGCGTTGACGTCGAAACCGTAGCCCAACACATGAATGGTCGCCCCGCCCCAGGTGCAGGACAATTCGACGCCGTTGACCAGCTGCATGCCCAGCGCGGTGGCCGCCGTCCGCGCTTCGGCGAGGCCTTCGAGGGTGTCGTGGTCGGTCAACGCCAGGACCCGCACGCCGTTCTCGAACGCACGCGCAACCAGAACCGCAGGCGCCAGGGCGCCGTCGGAGGCCGTGCTGTGGCAGTGCAAATCAACATTCACTGGGAGTTGTAACCTCAAATCAGCTGGCGCTATCGCGCGCCCGTATGTTTGTTATTATGCCGCCACATCCAGCTTCTGGCTCTCACTGTGAAACAATTCATCGATTTCATCCCGCTTCTGCTGTTCTTCATCGTTTACAAACTTGATCCACGGGTCGTCGACATTGCCGGCCAGCAAGTGACCGTAGGCGGTATCTACAGCGCCACGGCGATGCTGATCATCAGCTCCCTGGTGGTGTACGGCGCGCTGTTCATCAAGCAGCGCAAGCTGGAAAAGAGCCAATGGCTGACGCTCATCGCCTGCCTGGTATTCGGTAGCCTGACGCTGGCCTTCCACAGCGAAACCTTCCTGAAATGGAAAGCGCCGGTGGTCAACTGGCTGTTCGCTGCGGCTTTCATCGGCAGCCACTTCATCGGTGATCGCCTGCTGATCAAGCGCATCATGGGCCACGCGCTGACGCTGCCGGATCCTGTGTGGACCCGTCTGAACATCGCCTGGATCGCCTTCTTTCTGTTCTGCGGCGCCGCCAACCTGTTCGTCGCCTTCACCTTCCAGAGCATCTGGGTCGACTTCAAGGTGTTCGGCAGCCTGGGCATGACCGTGCTGTTCCTGGTTGCACAGGGCATCTACCTGTCGCGTCATCTGCATGACACCGATACCACAACGCCAAAAACCGAGGACTGACATGCTCTACGCCATCATTGCCACCGACGTTGCCAACTCGCTCGAAGCCCGTCTGTCCGCGCGCCCGGCGCATCTGGAACGCCTGCAAGCGCTCAAGGGCGAAGGCCGGATCGTGCTGGCCGGCCCGCATCCGGCGGTCGACAGCAATGATCCGGGCGCAGCGGGTTTCACCGGCAGCCTGATCGTCGCCGAGTTCGACTCCCTCAGCGCTGCCCAGGCCTGGGCCGACGCCGATCCGTACATCGCCGCTGGCGTCTATGCCAACGTGACCGTCAAACCGTTCAAGCAAGTCCTGCCTTAAGAAGCAAGAGAAAACCTGTGGCAAGGGAGCAAGCTCCCTCGCCACAGTTTCAACATGTGCCATCCCTCGGCACTGCTCGCGGCACTGAACCTTCTCGGTTCATCACGCTCTCAATCGCTCATTATTCTCGTTTGCCTGCCGACAACCTGCCCAATATCCATTTGGAAACAGGTGTCGCGATGCGCAAGGGTCCGTTGTGTCTGATGTTGCTCACGTTGTCGATCATGGCGCCCGCCCATGGTGAGGAAACCACCGAAAGCGGCAGCTCCACGCCATTGTCACTGAGCGCCGGCAGCCAGATCACCGAGCTGCAACAGCGGCTCAAGGCCAGTGAACAGCAGCGCGAAGAACTGAACAAACAACTGCAGAATGCCGACAACACTCGCGAAAGCGCCCAGCTTGCCCGGTTGCGCCAGGAGAACCAGCGTCTGAAGCTGCAACTCAAGGAAGCCCAGGCCAGCCCGTTGCCGCGTTTGCTGACCGATCAACAGCAGTGGTTCGTCACTGGCGCCGGGGTAGCGCTATTGGCGCTGCTCTGCGGTATCTTTGCCAGTGGTGCAAGCCGAAAACGTCGGCAATGGCTAAATTGAGTGAGTCATGAGCGAGCTGTTACTGATTGATGATGACCAGGAGTTGTGCGAACTCCTGAGTAGCTGGTTGAGCCAGGAAGGCTTCCAGGTGCGCGCCTGCCACGATGGCCAGAGCGCCCACAAGGCGTTGGCCGAAACCGCCCCGGCGGCGGTGGTGCTGGACGTTATGCTGCCCGACGGCAGCGGTCTGGAACTGCTCAAGCAATTGCGCAACGACCATGCGGACCTGCCGGTGCTGATGCTGTCGGCGCGTGGCGAACCGCTGGACCGCATCCTCGGCCTCGAACTGGGTGCCGACGATTATCTGGCCAAACCCTGTGACCCACGCGAACTCACTGCACGCCTGCGCGCCGTGTTGCGCCGCAGCCACCCGGCGGCCGTATCGACGCAGCTTGAGCTGGGTGATCTGAGTTTCAGCCCGGTGCGCGGCGTGGTCAGCATCGACGAAAAAGAACTGACCCTCACCGTCTCCGAGAGCCGCCTGCTCGAAGCCCTGCTCAAGCAGCCCGGCGAGCCGCTGGACAAACAGGAACTGGCGCAACTGGCCCTTGGCCGCAAGCTGACCCTGTACGACCGCAGCCTCGACATGCACGTCAGCAACCTGCGCAAAAAAATCGGCCCCCACCCCGACGGCCGCCCGCGCATCGTTGCGCTGCGTAGTCGGGGTTATTACTACAGCCTATAAGACCTGCGCCTTGTAGGAGTGAGCCGCACGCGATGGCGGTGTGTCAGTCAACACATTCTTGTATAGCGCGCCGCCATCGCGAGCAGGCTCACTCCTACAGAGGGGTATCTGATCGTTTCCACGCTCTGTAGGGAATGCAGCCGTCGGTGACTTTGCAGTGGTTAATCGGGCATCGAACGAATAATGTCGGCCAAATCGTCCTTGGTTATCTCGTTGGCCTTAATGGCAGCGGCAATGTCTTTTTTGGAAAGTGGAAAACGCTTGAAAATTTCTTGCAAAGTATTCGCATCAACATTTGCCAGCCAGAGCGGATCAATGAAAGAACCGCCATACTCAGGCTTCATCGGTACTTCTTCGTGGGCAATCGTACCCTTATGGTTGAGATACACCACATAACGATCATGCCCTTCAGGAAAGCTTTTATCGTGATATAGCGTAGTACCCTGCGGCAGCACGTAGTAATTCTCGTCGCCGTTTGGACCCTCGATCAGCAACGGTTCTTTAGTTTTGATCATCTTCATATCGTGCCCCTTCGCATTATCATCAAAAATCAGAAAAGCCAAAAAAATCGCATTGACGGTTAAAGCTACTGCCGCCAGGCATAGGCCGAGTCGCTTATTTGTAAACGTTTTTCTTATCATAGGGTGCCTCGGCATTTGCTTCGAGCATGGCTTGCAAGTCCGCAGGCATGAAGATCCCATCCTGCGGACTATTTTGCGTACGCGCGGCCTGCCGTTCGATGAAAGAAAGACCTCGCATTTCGTTATATTTCGAAGGGTTGTACAAAATAGACTTACCTGAAACCTTTGCTCCTGCAATCGTCACTGTTGTGCAGTTATTCGTGGTCGGGTGATAGTTTGAAGGAAGGACATAACGTGCTGACGAAGCTGTTTTTCTCCTCTGCTCTTTTTGCTGAGCGATAACAGCATCGAAATGAGCGATCACAGCCTCAGCCTTTGCGTTATCCAAAAAATAAACAAAACCTGTCGTCGTACGTCCTAAGCTATTTTCACCAGAGATATAAGCCTTGAAAGAAGTCCAGACATTCAGAACGCCCTCACCCTCGCTATCAAACGTACCCCATGTCTTACCATAACGGCCAAAGTCGTAAGTGATATCTTTGCTACCCACCACTACATGTAAAGCTGCGTGTCCGAAAGGATGCTCTTCTTTATCGCGAGTGTAAGGGCCTCCCACCAGTATTTCCATATAGGCACCGGATACGACTACCTGGTTGGTCTTCGTTGTTTTCCCTGACACACCTGTGTTCTTTGCTGACTGTGTTGTGCTAGTAGATTGAGTGGGCTGAACCATTAAAGATGTTCCGTATCTTCAAGTTTCGGAAACTTTATGCTGCAATTTCCCCTAGGAACATTTGCAACATGCACAAAGCCATTTTCGTCAAGCAAGCCTGTCAACAAGGTGCCATCGGGGAGCGTCAATTCATACGCCTCGTTGGCGATAGGCTCACCTCTTTCGTTGAGCAACTGAAACTCAACGAAAGTCTTTTCTTTCAAAAATTCCGAGAAGAAGCTAATTGGAGCGCCACCACCAGACTCACCTACGAAGGTGTCGGGCGATCCAGCAGTAATCGTCGCTCCGCATGCCGTCAGGGAGCCAACATGGGCAACTTCTTTCCCCAAACCGAAAACATGGGGAGCGCCAGTCGTGATGGGATTGCTGCCGTGAATTGGGCAAGAGTAAATATCCCCAACCAAAGCCACGGGCATCGAATTCACAAAAATAGGACTTGATCCAGTCGTGATATTTCCGCCGTGACTCCCTGGATCTCCGAGCCTTGCGACCGGCTTTCCTGCCATCGTTTTTCTCCTTTGAACTTCACGATGAGCAGATGTTACCTCACTTTGATGACTGCTCAACGATCACTGTTCCCGTCCTTTCGCATCAACACCCTGCAGGGCGACTCTCAATTCAATGCGTATCTTCCTCAACTGCAAATCAGAAAGATCGCAGCCTTCAGCTCCTCCCACATTGCTACGCGGGTCATTCACATCAGTGTTTGTCAGTTCGGGTACGAAGCGTCTTTACCGAAGCTTTACGCTGCGCTGACCGCCGCTGACCTTGATCTGCGTAATCTGCACTCATCCGGAACGTACCGGGAACGAGAAAAGGAGATACACCATGCGCAAGACTCTTATCGCTCTGATGTTCGCTGCCGCTCTGCCAACCGTGGCCATGGCCATGCCGCAGGATGGCGGTCCGCTGGGTGGTCCGCTTGATGGCCCGCGCCACGGTGGTCAGATGCACGGCGGCATGCACGGCAAAGGCCCGTACAGCCAGCTCGACCTGACCCGCGAACAGCGCGAGCAGATCCGCAAGATCATGGGCGAGCAGATGCATGAGCGTAAGCAGGTGGTCGACAAGTACCTGGAAAAACTCTCGCCGGCCGACCAGAAAGCCATGAAGGACGAGATCGCGGCCAACCACAAGAAAGCCGAATCCGATGTCCGCGCACTGCTGAAACCCGAGCAACAGAAGCAGTTCGACGAGATCCAGAAAAAACGCGCCGAACGCCGCGCCGAATGGGCCGAGTTCAAGGCCTGGAAAGCGCAGCAGGCACAAAAGGCGCAATAATGGCTTGACCCTGGGCCCGACGACTCAAATCGTCGGGCCTGTTTTCATCGATCCAAATGCAGGAGTGAGCCTGCTCGCGATAGCGGTGTGTCAGTTGACAGATTTTTGTCTGACCCACCGCTATCGCGAGCAGGCTCACTCCTACAGGGTTTTGTGTTTTTTGAGGAGTTTCTGTGCGTTCACTGTTCTGGCGGATTCTTGCGAGCTTCTGGCTGGCCATCGCTCTGGTAGCCGGGCTGTCGATCCTGCTTGGGCACATGCTCAATCAGGACGCGTGGATACTCAGCCGCCATCCCGGCCTCAACACACTGGCGGCAGAATGGACCCAGACCTACGAGGCCCAGGGCGAAGAAGCGGCGCAGGACATCCTCGAACAACGCAAACGCCAGTATCACATCGACGTTCAGGTGCTCAACGAAACCGGCGACCCGGTGGTGCGTGGCACCTTCCCGCGTCGCGCCGCCGCGTTCGAAGCGCGGCAGAACAACGACGATCGCCGTCTGCCGTGGCGGCGTCTGACTGACGAGATCACCAGTGAGAAAACCGGTGACACCTACCTGTTCATCTACCGCATCCCGCACCCGGAACTCGACGCCTGGCACCGCGAAAGCCTGCTCTGGCCGCTGAGTGCGCTGGGCATTGCACTGGTGGTGCTGACCCTGTTCAGTTTGCTCGTGACCTTCTCCATCACCCGCCCGCTCAGTCGCTTGCGCGGCGCGGTGCATGATCTGGGACAGACCACTTATCAGCAGAACAGCCTGGCAAAACTGGCCAACCGACGCGACGAATTCGGCGTGCTCGCCACCGATTTCAACCGCATGGGCGCACGTCTGCAAAGTCTCATTGGCAGTCAGCGGCAGTTGCTGCGCGATGTCTCCCATGAATTGCGCTCACCTTTGGCGCGCCTGCGTATTGCCTTGGCCTTGGCCGAGCGCGCCAATCCTGAAGAACGCGAGAAACTGTGGCCACGGCTGACCCGTGAATGCGATCGGCTGGAGGCGTTGATCAGTGAAATCCTGGTGCTCGCGCGAGTCGATGCCGACAACGCCAGTGCTGAAGACGTGGACCTCAATGCACTGCTCGCCACGCTGCAAAAGGATGCGCAGTTGAGCTCGCCTGAACAGACCGTGCGCCTGCAAGCCGAGCCGCAGCTGAATCTCAAAGGCTGGCCAACGATGATCGAACGCGCCGTGGATAATCTGCTGCGCAACGCCCAGCGCTTCAACCCCAGCGATCAGCCGATCGAACTGCAGGCCTCGCGGCAGGGTGAACGGATTGTCATCAGCGTGCGCGACCACGGGCAGGGCGTGCAGGCGGAGCATCTGAGTCAGCTGGGCGAGCCGTTCTACCGAGCGCCGGGGCAGACGGCCGCCGGGCATGGCTTGGGACTGGCGATCGCCAAACGGGCGGCGGAACGGCATGGCGGCACGCTGACGCTGGCCAATCATGCGCAGGGCGGGTTTGTGGCGAGTCTGGAATTGCCCCTCGTACCGGGAGTCGTGGTCCAGCCCTGAAAAGCCCCTCACCCCAGCCCTCTCCCCGAGGGAGAGGGAGCTGACCGAGGTGTCTGGCGTGATGCATCGACGTGAAAGACCGGGTCGATTATGGATTCGCAGAAACACCACGTCCGGCATTTGAGGCGAATCTGGATCCAGCGAAGGCGGCTCAGGTCGGTGTAATTCCAAAGCATCCCCCAATCAGTTCCCTCTCCCTCCGGGAGAGGGCTAGGGTGAGGGGCTTTTGATCTTCAAGCCTTACCGGGCCAGGCGCTGACGAACTCAGCCAGATCGACCTTCTCTGCCACGCGCGGCTCTTTCTGCGGCGTACCAAGGTAGAGGAACGCAATGACTTCCTCGCCTTCCACCAGCCCCAACCCTTCGGCGACATGCTTCGAATACGCCAGATCCCCGGTGCGCCACACCGCACCAATCCCCTGCGCATACGCCGCCAGCAGAATGCCGTGGGCCGCGCAGCCCGCCGTGAGCAATTGCTCAGCCTTCGGATATTTCACGTGTTCCTGCAGTTTCGCGATCACCACAACCACCAGCGGCGCGCGCAACGGGCCATTGCGGGCCTTGTCGATCATCGCTTCAGTGACTTCGCCGCCCTGCTGGCGGGCCGCCTCGGCCAGCAGCTCGCCCATTTGTTCACGTGCCGCGCCTTCGACGGTCAAAAAGCGGTACGGCTGCAGATGCCCGTGATCCGGGGCGCGCAACGCTGCGCCGAACAGGGCTTCGCGCTGCTCGGCAGTGGGGGCCGGTTCGACCAGTCGGGGTACGGAAACACGGTTGAGCAACGCGTCGAGAGCCTGCATCGGCCACCTCCTTTGAAAAATGTGCGGCTATTCTAGCTGCAACTGCACAACGCCTGCCGGTTTACATGCCTTGCCCCGCAGGTAGAATGGCGCCCTTCTTCCACCAGCCCGAGCGGATTTCATGGCGTTGCCGACCTTACGGACCATTGGTTTCATCATCGGCATTTTCCTGATCACCCTGGCTGTGGCGATGGTCGTGCCGATGGCCACGCTGGTGATTTTCGAGCGCACCAGCGACCTGCCGTCCTTTCTCTGGGCGAGCATGATCACCTTCGTCGCCGGCCTCGCGCTGGTGATTCCCGGTCGACCGGAACACGTGCATCTGCGCCCGCGGGACATGTATCTGCTGACGGTCAGCAGCTGGTTGGTGGTGTGCATTTTCGCTGCGCTGCCGTTTCTGCTGACCCAGCACATCAGCTACACCGACTCGTTTTTCGAAAGCATGTCCGGCATTACCGCCACCGGTTCCACCGTGCTCAATCATCTGGACAGCATGTCCCCGGGCATCCTGATGTGGCGTTCGATGCTGCACTGGATCGGCGGCATCGGCTTTATCGGTATGGCGGTGGCGATTCTGCCGCTGCTGCGCATCGGTGGCATGCGCCTGTTCCAGACCGAATCTTCCGACCGCTCGGAAAAGGTCATGCCGCGTTCGCACATGGTGGCGCGGCTGATCGTGGCGGCCTATGTCGGCATCACCATTCTCGGCAGCCTGGCGTTCTGGTGGGCCGGGATGAGTCCGTTCGATGCAATCAACCACGCAATGTCGGCGATTTCCACCGGTGGTTTTTCGACCTCCGACCAGTCGCTGGCGAAGTGGACGCAACCGGCGGTGCACTGGGTGGCGATCGTCATCATGATTCTCGGCAGCCTGCCGTTCACCCTGTACGTCGCCACGCTGCGCGGCAATCGCAAGGCGTTGATCCGTGATCAACAGGTGCAGGGTTTACTGGCGATGTTGCTGGTGACCTGGCTGGTGCTCGGCACCTGGTACTGGTGGACCACCAAGCTGCATTGGCTGGAAGCACTGCGGCATGTGGCGCTGAACGTGACCTCGGTGGTCACCACCACCGGTTTTGCCCTGGGTGACTACAGCCTGTGGGGCAACTTCTCGCTGATGCTGTTTTTCTATCTGGGCTTTGTCGGCGGCTGTTCCGGCTCGACGGCAGGCGGGATCAAGATTTTCCGTTTCCAGGTCGCCTACATCCTGCTCAAGGCCAACCTTAATCAGCTGATCCACCCGCGCGCAGTGATCAAGCAGAAGTACAACGGTCACCGCCTCGACGAAGAAATCGTCCGCTCGATCCTGACCTTCTCGTTTTTCTTCGCTATCACCATCTGCGTGATCGCCCTGCTGCTGTCGCTCTTGGGTGTCGACTGGATGACCGCGCTGACCGGTGCCGCCAGCACCGTGTCTGGCGTCGGTCCGGGCCTGGGCGAAACCATCGGCCCGGCGGGCAACTTCGCCACCCTGCCGGATGCGGCCAAGTGGATCCTGTCGTTCGGCATGCTGCTCGGCCGACTGGAGATCATTACTGTGTTTGTGCTGTGTATTCCGGCGTTCTGGCGTCACTGACCGGGCTCGGTGCCTGTAGCAACCGCGCCCGGTAGTCGCCGGGCGTGGTGTCGAACCAGCGACGGAAAGCGCGGAAGAAATTGCTCGGATCGGCAAAGCCCAACAGGTAAGCAATCTCCAACAGGGTCATGCTCGGTTGCGCCAGATACTGCTCGGCGAGTTCGCGGCGAGTGTCATCGAGCAACTGCTGGAAACTGGTGCCCTCCTCCTGCAAACGACGCTGCAAAGTACGCTGCGACAGGTGCAAGGTCTGCGCCACGGTGTCGCGTTTGGGCTCGCCCTGAGGCAGCAAGCGGCACAGCACCTGCCGCGCCCGATGTGTCACGCGACTCTCGGAAAAACGCGCCAGATACTCCCCGGCAAACCGGTCATGCAACAGCGCCATGGCTTCGTTGGCGGTTGGCAGCGGCGCCTCCATATCGGCACGTTCGAAGATCAACGCATCGTAAGGCGCACCGAACACCAATGGCGCGTGGAAGGCTTCTTTGTAAGGTTGCAGATTGGCAGGCTCATTGCCCTGGATCAGCACTTTGAGCGGATGCAGCGGGCGCCCGGTCAGCCAGCCGCACAGCGCCAGTGCGCAGGCCAGTGACGCTTCGGCACTCTGCCGGGTCGGCGGCAGATGATCGCCGTGCACGGTGAGGATCAGCGCGTACCCCTCATCGAGCAGGCGAAAACTCAGGTCGGCGCTTTCGGCAATGATGCGTTGATAGCGCACCAGACGCTGGAAGCCTTCCGCCAGCGTATTGCTCGACATCAGTGCGTAGCCGGCGACATGAAACGAGGCCGGGCGCACCACTTTGCCCATGTTCAGGCCGATCGCCGGGTTGCCGGAGACCTCCACCGCGCGCTGCCAGAGCCGGGTCATGGAGTCCTGCGGGAAACGCGCATCCGGATCGTCGAGGGCACTGAAATCCAGCCCCAGTTGCTTGAACAGAACCCGGCAATCCAGGCCGTCCATTTCCAGTGCTTTGACTATCCCCATCGCCCAGCTTGCAGAGGTCGTTCGTTCGCTCATGGTTGTTATTCTTTTACATGACGGGCTGCAGGTGACCGCCCTATTTGCGAAGGATACTAAAGTGGCGCCGATTGTCACTGGCCCACGCCAATGATCACTCTAGACTCAAATAAGCTCCCCGCCGAACAACTTGTCGCCAGAATAATCACCACAGAGATAGCGGTCGTGGAAAACATCAAGCGGTTCAACAGCTTCGCCGAGTTCTACCCGTATTACCTCGCCGAGCACAGCAACAGCACCTGCCGTCGCCTGCATTTCATCGGCACCTCTCTGGTCATCTTCATTCTCGCCCTGAGCATCGCCAAGGGCGCGTGGCTGCTGTTGCTGGCGTTGCCGCTGGCCGGTTACAGCTTTGCCTGGATCGGCCATTTCTTTTTCGAGAAGAACCGCCCGGCGACCTTTCAGCACCCGCTGTACAGCCTGCTCGGCGATTTCGTCATGTACCGCGACATGATTCTCGGTCGCGTGGCGTTTTGAATAAGGGTCTACCAATGAATGCCCATGCTCGCTTCACCCATATGCAGGACGGCACCGAGGAAGACTGGGCGATCATCGCCGCCGATTTCAGTGCCTATGCCAAGCAGCTGCCGTCGCGGATCCTCGCACATTTGCAACTGCTCGAAGGCGACTTCGGCGGTTTCCCGGTGGATCGCCTGACCCACTCGCTGCAAACCGCGACCCGTGCCTTTCGCGACGGGCGTGATGAGGAATACGTGGTCTGTGCACTGTTGCATGACATTGGCGACACCCTCGGCTCGTACAACCATCCAGACATCGCCGCAGCGATTCTGAAGCCGTTCGTCAGTGCGGAAAACCTGTGGATGGTGGAGAAACACGGGATCTTTCAGGGCTATTACTTCTTTCATCACCTGGGCATGGATCGACACCTGCGCGAGCAGTTCAAGGACCATCCGCAGTTCCACGCCACCGCCGAATTCTGCGCTAAATACGACGCGGCGGCGTTTGATCCGGGGTATGACACGTTGCCGCTGAGTTTCTTCGAGCCGATGATGGAAAGGCTGTTTGCGCAGCCAAAGAACTCGATTTACAAAGCTGCGATGCAAGAACATAGCCCAGCCTGAAAACACCTGTGGGAGCGAGCCTGCTCGCGAAAGCGCTGTATCAGGCACAGAAGTTTTGTCTGACACTACGCCTTCGCGAGCAGGCTCGCTCCCACAGGGTATCTCTTTCGCTCAGGCGATCTCGGCAACTTTGGCAGCTTTCAATTCCGCCTCCCGCGCCTGGGCATCCGCCAGCCGATACAGCTCGATCGTGCCGTCCCAATGCTCGATCAACGCCGTGCACGATTCGACCCAATCGCCGCAATTGAGGTAATCCACCTCGCCGACCTTGCGGATCTCGGCATGATGGATATGTCCGCAGACCACGCCATGCAATTCGCGCTTCACACATTCGTGCGCAATGGCTTCTTCAAAGTCGCTGATGAAACTGACGGCGGTCTTCACCTTGTGCTTCAGATACGCCGACAGCGACCAGTAACCGTAGCCGTAACGGGCGCGCCAGTGATTGAGCCAACGGTTGAGGGTCAGGGTGAATTCGTAGGCCGAGTCACCGAGAAAGGCCAGCCAGCGGTGATAGCGAGTGATCACATCGAACTGATCGCCGTGGATCACCAGCAAATGCCGGCCATCGGCGGTGACATGCACCGCCTCGTCGACCAACTGGATATTGCCCAGAATCAGCTTCGAATAGCGCCGCAGAAATTCGTCATGGTTGCCGGTGACGTAAATCACCTCGGTGCCGCGCTTGCTCATGGTCAGCAGCCGGCGGATGACGTTGGTGTGCGCTTGCGGCCAGTACATGCCACCGCGCAGTTTCCAGCCGTCGATAATGTCCCCGACCAGATAGATCTTGTCGGCATGGTAGCCCTTGAGGAATTGCGACAAATGCTCGGCCTGACAATCCCGCGTGCCCAGGTGCACATCGGAGATCCACAGGGTTCGCACCCGTTGTTTGCGACTGGGTCTGGCGAGCTCGGCGCTGGTCATGGGCAACCCTCTGCGATGTTTTCGCCAGCTTGCGCGCGCACCGTTAATCGACCGTGACAGATGCGCGTCAGTCGTGTGACAGCCGTTGTCTTCAGCTGATTGACGAATCGGACGACAGACGCGACGGCGCCAGCCCTTTAGACTGGCGCTCTTTTGATGATCGTTCCCACGCTCCTGCGTGGGAACGATCGATTACAGAAAATTGTGTCTGGATTAAGGATTGCAATGACTCCGCGTACCGCCCTCGGCGCCCTGCATATCGGCGCTTTGATGTTCGGCCTGACCGGTGTGTTCGGCAAACTCGCTGCCGCGTCGCCGGCGGTCATCGTGTTCGGCCGCGCCGCTTTCGCCGTGCTTGCCCTGGCCTTTTTTGCTCGATTCGCCAGCCAGAGCGGCTGGCAAAAGCTGCAAGCGGTGGACTGGCGACGCCTGGCGCTGAGCGGCGTGTTGCTGGCCGGGCACTGGGTGAGCTTTTTCGTATCGGTGAAAGTCGCCGGGGTAGCCATCGCGACCTTGGGCTTTGCCAGTTTCCCGGCGTTCACGGTGATTCTCGAAGGGCTGATCTTCCGCGAACGCATCCGCGCCAATGAAATCGTGCTGGTGGTCTTGGTCAGCGTCGGTCTGGTACTGGTGACCCCGGCGTTCGATCTGGGCAGCGGCGCGACCATCGGCTTGCTCTGGGCCGTGCTGTCCGGCCTGCTGTTTTCCCTATTATCGTTGACCAACCGCGCCAGCTCCGGGCGAATCCCGGCGGTGCAGGCAGCGTTGTGTCAGAACGTCGTCGTGGCCTTGTGTCTGTTGCCGGTCGCGGCGCCGCAGTTAAGTGCAGTGCGCGCGCTGGACTGGCTGTGGATCGCCCTGCTCGGGGTGTTCTGCCCGGGCGTGGCGCACAGCCTGTTCGTCGCCAGCCTGGCAGTGATCAAGGCGCGCACGGCGGCGGTGGTGTTCGCCATGGAGCCGGTCTACGGCATCACCATTGCCTGGCTGCTGTTCAGTGAAACCCCGACCCTGCGCATGCTCATCGGTGGCGCGCTGATCATCGTGGCGATCGTGGTGTCGGCGCGAATGTCAGGCGGCAGCGACAGGAAAACCGTCGCTGCCGAGGCAGCCTCTCACTGAATGCGATCGTTGTGGCCGAGTTCGCGGTCAGGATCGATCTGATCGCGCACCCGCTGCTTCAATACCTTGGCCTCCGGGAAACCGCCGTCGGCCTTGCGCTCCCAGATCTGCACGCCCGCGCAGGTGATGTGAAACACCCCGCCGGTGCCCGGCACCAATGACACTTTGCCCAGGTCGTCAGCGAAAGTGCTGAGCAGTTCCTGGGCCAGCCACGCCGCGCGCAGCAGCCACTGGCATTGGGTGCAGTAAGTGATGACAACTTCGGCTTTGGCAACGGTCATGATCGCTGAAACTCCTGAGACAGAGGGCGCCGCTATAATAGCCGGCTTTACCGCTTGCCCCGAGACTCACAATGCGCCGTTTGCTGTTCTGCCTGCTGCTTGGTTTCCTTCCCCTGCTGGTTCACGCCAGTGACGCGCCACGACCGAAAGTCGGCCTGGTGCTGTCCGGTGGCGCGGCGCGCGGGCTGGCGCACATCGGCGTGCTCAAGGCGCTGGAAGAACAAGGCATCAGGATCGATGCGATTGCCGGCACCAGCATGGGCGCGGTGGTCGGCGGCCTGTACGCCTCGGGTTACAAGATCGACGAGCTGGAAAAACTCGCCCTGAGCATCGACTGGCAGGCGGCACTGTCCGACGCGCCGCCGCGTGAGGACGTGCCGTTTCGGCGCAAGCAGGATGACCGCGACTTTCTGGTGAAGCAGAAACTCAGCTTTCGCGACGACGGCAGCCTCGGCCTGCCGTTGGGCGTGATTCAGGGCCAGAACCTCGCGCTGTTGCTGGAAAGCCTGCTGGCCCACACCAGCGACACCCGCGACTTCGACAAGCTGCCGATCCCGTTTCGCGCCGTGACCACCGACATCGCCAATGGCGAAAAAGTGGTGTTTCGTAAAGGTCACCTGCCGCAGGTGATCCGCGCCAGCATGTCGATCCCGGCGGTGTTCGCCCCGGTCGAGCTCGACGGGCGCCTGCTGGTCGACGGCGGCATGACCGACAACATCCCGCTGGATGTCGCACGAGAAATGGGCGTCGACATCGCCATCGTCGTCGACATCGGCACGCCGCTGCGCAACCGCAAGCAGCTGACCACGGTGGTGGATGTGCTCAACCAGTCGATCACCCTGATGACCCGGCGCAATTCCGAAGAGCAACTGGCGACTCTGCATGCCGATGACGTGTTGATTCAACCTGCGCTGGCAGCGTTTGGCGGGACCGATTTCGGCAAGGCTCAGGAGATGATCGATGCCGGCTACCGCGCCACGCGAATCCTCGACGCGCGGCTGGCGCAACTGAAGCCGGCGCAAACCCAGGACGCCGAACTCAACGCCGCCCGCCAGCCTGGTCAGCGCACGCCGATCATTACCGCAATCCGCGTCGAGAACGATTCGAAAGTCGATGATGACGTGATTCGCTATTACATCCGCCAGCCGATCGGCGAACCGCTGGATCTGGGGCGCCTGCACTCGGACATGGGCACGTTGTACGGCCTCGATTACTTCGACCAAGTGCGTTACCGCGTGGTGCACAAAGGCCAGGATCACACCCTGGTCATCAGCGCCAGCGGCAAGCGCAGCGGTACCGATTACTTGCGGGTCGGCCTCAATCTGTCGGACGACATGCGCGGCGACAGTGCTTTCAACCTCGGCGCCAGTTACCGCGTCAACGGCATCAATCGCCTCGGCGCGGAATGGCTGACCCGCGCGCAGATCGGCGACAAACAGGAGCTGTACAGCGAGTTCTATCAGCCGCTGGACGTCGGCTCGCGCTACTTCGTCGCGCCCTACGCGTCGTTCGAGGCGCAGAACGTTGACTCGGTGCTGGATAACGATCCGATCGCGCAGTATCGCGTCGAGCGTTACGGTTTCGGCCTCAACCTCGGCCGGCAGATCGGCAACAACGGCGAAGTGCGCTTCGGTGTCGGCCAGGCCTGGGGCAAGGCTGACGTGCGCATCGGTGATCAGGATCTGCCGAGCGAGAGCTTCAACGAAGGTTTCTATACCGTGAAGTATTCCTACGACTCGCTGGACAACGTGTACTTTCCGCACGAGGGCAAGGACGTCAGCCTGACGTTCGCCCAGTTCGAGCCAGGTCTGGGTTCAGACAACCGCTATCGCCAATGGGAAGCGAAGTTCGACAAGGCCATGAGCCACGGTCCCGACACACTGATTCTGGGCGGGCGCTATGGCCGCACACTGGACGATGCCAACGTAGTCACTTCAAGCTTCCTGCTCGGCGGCGCGCGGCAGTTGTCGGGGTTTCGTGAGGACGCGCTGTCCGGGCAGAACGTCAGCCTGATGCGCGCTGTGTATTACCGGCGCCTGACACCACGCTCCTATCTGCCATTGGACTTCCCGCTGTACGCCGGCGCTTCACTGGAACGCGGTCGGGCGTGGAACAACGACAATGAGTTCGACAGCGGCTACATCAATGCCGCGAGTGTGTTCATCGGCTTCGATACGCCGCTGGGGCCGTTGAATTTCACTTATGGGTTGAATGATGCGGATGAGCAGGCGGTTTATCTGAATCTGGGGCAGACGTTCTGACCTGAAACCGGCGTTGGCCGATCTGACGCCTTAGAGAGCAGGCTCGCTCCCACAGGTACAGCGAATTTCATTGTGGGAGCGAGCCTGCTCGCGAAAGCGCTCTTGGATGAACCGGTATTCGTCGACACTCAGCGAATCCCTGCCAACAACGTCCGTGCTGTCTGCTTCAACGGTTCATCCCCTTCCTTGAGCAATTCATTGAGCAGCGCGATCGCACTGTCGATGTCGCCGTCGTCGATGCAGGTTTGCGCCTGTTCGAGCTTGCCGGCGGCCTCCGTTTCGCTGGACTCGGGCAATTGCAGATCCAGAGGCTGCAACACCAGTGACGGCTCGGGATCGCCGAACTCGTTGAGGAAGTCATCGTCGAGCGGCTGAGCGTCGGGTTCGGGAATCCATTCAAGCTCGGCTTCTTCGGCAGACGCAGCCTGTGGCAGTTCGAAATCGACCGGCAGCACTGACAGGCTGGTGCCCAGCTGCGGATCATCGATCGGCGGTGCTGCGGAATCAGTGCGGCTGTCGTTGAGATCCCAGTTCGAATCCATCGACAGCTCGCCCAGATTCAATTCGAAATCATCCTCGGGAGCGCTGAGCGTCGACGCGAGCGGCGCGGCCAGAATCGCTGCCGGGGCCGCGGGCAGCTCGGGCGCGTTTACCGTTGCTGCAAACGCCGCCGGTGCAACGCCTGCCAGTTTTGGGTGGCGAGCGCGGGCTTCAACCAGTGCGTGATCATCAACGCCGAGCGCGCGCAGATGGTTTTCCTGCTGCTCAAAAGCGGCGCTGTCACCCTGCCGCCCCAGTACTTCAAGGAGCTGCAAACCAAGATCGGTACGCTCGGGTTCCTTGTGCAACGCATCACGCAGCAACCCCGCAGCTTCGCTGAGTCGGCCGTAGGCCAGATAGATCCCCACGGCCTCCAGCACGTCGCCGGCAGCGGGTTCGTCGCGATGATCGGCGGCCGCGTGCGAACCAACGGCATGTTGCAGTTCGGGTTCATCGACGTCGTCGGCACTCACAGGCAACAGCGGCAGCGGCGTGCCATCGACGGTCGAACGCTGCTGACGGCGGCGTATGAACAAAGCGGCCAGCGCGCCCAGCAGCACTATCAGCCCGCCGAGCAGTGGCCAGTTCAGGCCGTCGTCGGTTGACTCGACCGGGGCTGAAACAGGGGTCGGGGCCGGCGCGACCACCGGCGGCGGCGCTTTCTGCAATTCGGCCAGACGGGTTTGCAAATCTTCCACCTGCTTCCTGCCGTCGGCTATTTGCACTTGCTGTTCTTGCAGTCTGAGGTTCTGTTCGTCGAGGGTCTTTTGCAGTTGCTGGGTCAGCAGCACGCTGGCCGCCAATTGTTCGGCCTGCGCGTCATTCGCAGGCGCGGCCGGCGCTGGCGGCAAGGACGCCTCAGCACGTTTGCCCTGAGGCGCCTGGGCAGTTGCGGTGACAGGCTCGACGGTCGGAAAGGCGGAGGATTGCGGGCGCGGATCCGGCTCGTCGATGGCCGGCACGATGCCCGGCGAACCCGGCGGGTCGATCAGCACCGTGTATTCACGCAGCAGACGGCCGTTGGGCTGATCGAGCTGCACGAGGAAATTCAGGAAGGGTTCGTTGACCGGTTTGCCCGACGTCACCCGGATCATCTGGCGATTGCCACGCAGGATCGGGGTGAACTTGAGGTCGTTGAGAAAGAACACCCGCTCGACGCCGGCGCGGCCGAATTCATCCGCCGAGGCCAGGCTGGCCGAGAGATCGTTTTGCGTCAACGTGCCGACATCGACCAGTGCGATGTCGGCCTTGAACGGCTGATTGAGGGCTGAGTGAACAGTGATTTCGCCCAACCCCAATGCCATCGACCAGGTCGAGTAGCTGAATACACCGGCAGCGAGCAGCCATTTGGCGCCCCCGCGCAGCATGTGCCGACTTGCGAGCATGAGCATCCCTTAAATAAGCAAAACCGGTTTCTATGCGTTCGCACATCCGGTACGAACACGATATTGCCCAGTAGTTCTTATAGTCGGCTCAGCGCGATCTCTCAAAAAATCGCCGTCGGGATGTGCCTCAAGATTTTTCCAGATTGGCCAGAATGTGCCCGTGAACGCGCATGCACACCTTCAAATCCGCCTCGTCGACGCCTTCGAACAATTCGTGGCGCAGTTGTGTGGCAATGGTTTCGATTTGTTCGATCAGCGGCAGCGCAGGTGCGCAGAGAACGATTTTTTTCGCCCGACGGTCTTCCATCACCGACTGGCGTTGCACCAGTCCCTGGTTTTCCAGACTATCGAGCAAGCGCGCCAGAGTCGGGCCTTCGACGCCGACACTCTGCGCCAGTTCGCGCTGGGTCGGCGCTTCTTCAAAGCGCGCCAGATGCAGCAATACCAGCCAGCGTGCCTGCGACAGGCCCAGCCCGGCGAGGCGGCGATCCAGTTCGGCACGCCAGCCACGGGACATCTGGGCCAGTTGCATACCAAAGCGATGTTGATCGGTTAACGGCATAAAACACTCACGGTCAGACTGAAAATACGGAAAATCTAATTATTAGTCAGCTAAGCATGGGTGGCAGTTATAGGCAAGAGTCGCTCTGTACTGAATCGTTACAACTGCGCAAAGATCAAAAGCCCCTCACCCTAGCCCTTTCCCAGAGGGAGAGGGAACTGAGTGGGGGATGCTTTTGAGATTCGCCAACGTCAAAGCGCTGTGCTGAATCCATAATCGACTCGATTTTGCGGGTCGACATATGACACCAGACCCCTCACCCCAGCCCTCTCCTCGGGGAGAGGGCTGGGGTGAGGGGTCGGGCCAGATTACATCTCGAATTCAGACTGCAACGCCGCCCGCACACAATAAAGCACGCCTTCAGGAACTCGCCCGGCGAACAATTCGGCGACTTCGGCGACGGACGGCAACTCGCCCTCGCCATCGAGAAACGCGTCCTGCACTTCACCCATCAACTCCTCAGGCAAGTCCAGCGCTTGCTCCAGCGACAATTGCTGCTTGCCGATGGCTTCGGCGAGCATCGCGTAGACGTTCTTCTCCGAGCACTGCAGCTGCCCGGCGATCTGCAGCGGCGTCATGCCGGCGCGGGCCAGGGTGATCAGCTCGTGACGGACATCGGCCACCACCTTCGGCGCCTCGGCCTCGCCGCCGAGCACCTCGAGGAACGCTTCGCCATAACGTTCCAGCTTGCGTGCGCCGACGCCGCTGACCCGGGCCATTTCCGCCAGCGAGGTCGGCTGGCTGCGGAGCATTTCCAAAAGCGTGGAGTCGGGAAAGATGACGTACGGCGGTACGCCGTGTTCTTCGGCGAGCTTGCGCCGTAGTGCGCGCAAGGCTTCCCACTGTTCGCGCTCCTCGCCGCGCACCAGTTGGCTGGCCTGGCTCTTGCTGCCGGTCTTGGCGGTGACTTGCGGTTTCAGGTCGCGGCGCAGCTCCAGTTTCACTTCGCCTTTGAGCAATGGTCGGCAACTGTCATTCAAGCGCAGACCGCCATACCCCTCGTGATCGACATCAGCCAGCCCGCGCGCCACCAACTGGCGGAACAGGGAACGCCATTCGCTCTCGCTCAACGCCTTGCCAACGCCAAACACCGACAAATGCTGATGGCCGAAGCTGCGCACCTTTTCGTTGTCCTTGCCCAGCAACACGTCGACCAGATGACCGACGCCATATCGCTGACCGGTGCGGAAAATCGCCGACAAGGCCTGGCGCGCTGGCTCTGTTGCATCCCACGTCTGCACACCGTCGACACAGTTGTCGCAATGGCCGCACGGCTCGGGCATGTCCTCATCGAAATAGGCCAGCAACGCCTGACGCCGGCAGCGGGTCTCTTCACACAGCGAGAGCATGGCGTCGAGCTTGTGCTGCTCCAGACGTTTATGCCGTTCGTCGCCTTCGGAGTTCTGCAGCATTTGCTTGAGCATCACCACGTCTTGCAGACCGTAGGCCATCCACGCATCCGCCGGCAGACCATCACGGCCGCCACGCCCGGTTTCCTGGTAATACGCCTCAAGGGATTTCGGCAGATCGAGGTGCGCGACAAAGCGCACGTTGGGTTTGTCGATGCCCATGCCGAACGCCACTGTGGCGACCATGATCAGCCCTTCCTCATTGAGGAAGCGCTTCTGGTGATAGGCGCGCAGATCGTTGGGCAGACCGGCGTGGTACGGCAGCGCCGGGAAGCCCTGTTCGCTAAGGAACGCCGCGACCTCCTCGACCTTTTTGCGCGACAGGCAATACACGATGCCGGCGTCGCTGCGCCGTTCGGCGAGGAACGCCAGCAACTGTTTGCGCGGCTGCTCCTTCGGGACGATGCGGTAGAAAATATTCGGACGGTCGAAGCTCGACAGGAAGCGTTCGGCGTTCTGCAGGTGCAGGCGATCGACGATCTCTTCACGGGTGCGCTTGTCGGCGGTCGCGGTGAGGGCAATGCGCGGAACGTGGGGGAACAGCTCTGCCAACTGGCCCAGTTGCAGGTATTCGCGGCGGAAATCGTGGCCCCATTGCGACACGCAATGCGCTTCGTCGATGGCGAACAGGGCAATTTCCAGGCTTTGCAGGAACGCCAGCATGCGCGGCTGCACCAGGCGTTCAGGGGCGAGATAGAGCATTTTCACTTCGCCGCGCTTGATCCGCAGGGCGAGATCACGCTGTTGCTCGGCGCTCAGCGTGGAGTTCAGAGCAGCAGCGGCGACGCCCAGCTCTTCAAGGGTTGCGACCTGATCGTCCATCAGTGCGATCAACGGCGATACCACTACGGCCAGGCCTTCGCGCAGCAGCGCCGGTACCTGAAAGCACAACGACTTGCCGCCACCGGTAGGCATCAGCACCAGCGCATCACCGCCGCTGGCCACGCGCTCAATGATCGCACCCTGACGGCCACGGAAACTGTCGTAGCCGAAGATGTCCTTGAGGACGCGTTGAGCCTGTTCGAGCATAAAAACTCCAAAAATCTACCGATACATCCCTGCTCAGGCTGGTTCAGAGCAGCCTCGGCTGCTTAAACAAAACGTAAGAACACATTGCATGACCAGCGCAGCGCCGGCAGGGATCGCAAAACGCGGCAGTATACCCGAGGCCTTCGCCGCAGAGGGTGCCGCTGAGAAGACATCGCCCGACTTGCAACATATGCCCCCTGTAGGAGTGAGCCTGCTCGCGATCGCGTCAGCACATCGGACATTGAAGTGACTGGTATACCGCATCGCGAGCAGGCTCACTCCTACAGGGTTTTGTGTTGCGACCGGCAAATCTGCCAAGCGGCTGGCTAGAGCGCGCAAGAAGGCCTAGAATTCCCGCATTGTTTATTCCCCAAGGTAGCCCCGTAATGACCTACGCTGAGCAACTGCCCCGCCTGCAAGTCTTCCTCGACGCCGACGAGCTGCACGAAGAGGCGCTGGATTACGTCGCCGCCCACGGTTACCTGACCGCACTGTCGATCTGCTCCGAAGACGTCCCCGAGCGCGAGTGGATCGATGCGCTGTTCGCCGAAGAGCCGCATTACAGCGACGAAGCCCAGCGTGCCGAAATCGAAGCCACGCTGATCGGTCTCAAGGCCCACATCGCTCGTCAACTGGCCTCGGATGAAGAATTCGAATTGCCGTGCGAACTGGATCTGGGCGAAGAGCCGGACGATTCCGAACTGCGCGGCTGGTGCATCGGCTTCATGGAAGGCGTGTTCCTGCGCGAAGCGGCCTGGTTCGAAACCGCCGAAGAAGAAGTCAGCGAGATGCTCCTGCCGATCATGGTCGGTTCCGGCCTGTTCGACGAACAACCGGAGTTTGAAGACATCGCCAAGGATGCCAACCTGATGGACGACATGATCGTTCAGATTCCGGAAGCCCTGACCGCGCTGTACCTGCTGTGCCAGGCGCCCGACGAAAAACCGGCGATCCTCAAGCCACGCCACCACTAAGACCTGGCCTATGGACAACCCCATAGGCAACCGCCCCCTGATGTTGCGTTACGTCCTGCTGGCCATCGGCTGGCTCAGCGTGGCATTGGGGGTGATCGGCATTTTCCTGCCGGTCCTGCCCACCACCCCCTTCCTCCTGCTCGCCGCGGCCTGCTTCGCGCGCAGCTCTCCGCGCTTCTATCGCTGGCTGGTCGAACATCCACGGCTGGGTCCATGGATTCGCGACTACCTCGAAGGCAACGGCATTCCACTCAAAGGCAAGGTCTACGCGATCGGGCTGATGTGGGTGAGCATTCTGTTTTCTTGTTATCTGGTGCCGCTGGTCTGGGCGCGGGGCTTCATGTTGACCAGTGCGGTGCTGGTGACGGTTTATATCTTGCGGCAGAAGACGCTGCACAAGCCTTGAACCGTGTTTGAACGAGAGCGAAACAGGGCACCCCGTTAATACCACTCGTCGGATACCCCCATCCACCTGTCAGATCTGACAGGTGCGCTAACCCGTCAATGCAGGTTCAATCACTCCATCACCCGGCTGGAGTGCATTCCCGTGTCGTTAACCATCTCAAGCCTGAATCTCACCTGATTCTCACCGAGTCCGACTGCACCGGTCGTCACCAGAAAACGCCTGAATTCGCTTACAGAGGACTTGCCTGATGCCTTCTCACAAGAACTTCCGCTTCCCCCCCCTCACCGAAGGCTCTAACACACTGGCGCTGCGCCCCCTGCTGATTCCGGGGATGGTCGAGCCGGTGCAGGACGGCGATGGCGGGATCAGTATCCAGGTAGCCACCGACGACCCCGATGGCGTGCTGTGCGTCATCAATCCTTATCTGGGCCTCATGAGCGAGAGGGACAGGCTGGATATCTGGTGGAACAACGAGAAAGTGCTCGAACGCTTCGTGATGGCCGACGAGGTCAATCAGCGGGTGTTCTTCTACTTGCCGACGCCTGAAAAGTCCGGCTGGGTCGAAAATTGCCATTATGTGCTGACCCGAGTGGGTGAAACCGAAGCAGACCCGCCGTCGGCATCCTTGCGGGTGCTGATCAAACTGTACAGGCCGGGGAACTTTGACAGGGAACCTAATAATGACGACGGTCACTCAGAGTTGAACATCGTGCAACTGCCGCCCGAGCTGGTCGAACAGGGCGTCATAGACGCCGAATGGGCCAAAAAGGGCGTGCTGGCGACGGTCCCTCATTATGTGTACTGCACGCGCAACGACAAGGTCCGTTTACAGCTGGGCGAATACCGGCTTCCGGCGCACCGCATCACGCCGGAGCAAGCCGAAGGTCTGCAGCCGATCGAGATCCACATTGATCAGGACGCCATTCTCGGCGCCGGCGACGGGCTCAAACGGGAAATCAGGTACGACATCAATGACGAAGTCTGGAACTGGGCCGACCGCCCCTCCAAACGCACCTACATCGACGTAGACGCCGGGGGCTGGCGCCTGGATTCACCGATCATCAAGGAAGCCGTCAACGGCTTCATTATCATCAGGGATTTGAACAAGCAGCCGGTGACTATTCAGATCTTTGTCAGCAGCCAGTACTTCAGCTTGGGCGACAGCGTGAAAATGACCTTCATCGGCACACCGCCGGATAACGGTGAACCGATCATCTGCAGTGAAACCCGGGACATCGACAACATCCCTTCCGTGCTGGAAATCAACGTGCCCTATGAGTTGATCAGGGCCATCGCCCAAGGGCGCGCCGATGCGTCTTACATTCTCTACAAAAAAAACGGGGACGACCCGCTGTCTTCAAAGCGTGCCTTTGCAATGGTACAGGGCGACGTCAACATGCTCCCCGAGCCAAACATTCGTGAGCTGATCGGCGATACCCTCGAACCGGACGAGCCTTACGCTACGGTCGACGTGCGCTACGCGATGAAAAATGGCGACCTGATCTGCCTGAGGTGGTCTGGCATCAAGTCCGATGGCGACACCTATCTGCATGAGGTTTCCCATATCGTCAGCGCCAACGAAGCCAAGGACGGGCTGGTGACGTTCTACATCGACGCGGAGCACATCAAAGTGCTTGAAAACGGCACGCTCGACCTGTTCTACGTGGTGGCAAACGATGCACCTGGCCTCCTCGACATAAGAGAGTCGGAGCGGCTGCTGGCCAGGATTGAAAAGGTCCGCGCGACGCTGCCGGCCCCCGAAGTCGAAGAGGCCGATCCGCCGGGGGATGTGCTGGACCCGTCCAAGGTGTTCGATAAGGTGCATGTGTATATCAGCGAGGCGAAGACCCTCAGGGGCGATATTCTTACGTATTACTGGCGCAGTCCCAATCCCTTCGCCAGCACCAGCGACTGGTTGCCCATCACCACAGTGACTGAAGGTCAACCTGTACGTTTTCAGGTGGACGCTGAATTCGTGACGCCCAACATTGGCCAGTATGTGAAAGTGCGCTACTCGGTGTTGCGGGCGTCGAACAAACAATACGAGCACTCGGCCACGCTCAATTTGCTCATAGGCGAACTCGTCGGCGAATTGCCGCCGCCCGAGGTGGTACAGGCACCCGACAAGACGCTCAACCCAATGGATGGGTTGAATGGCGTAGACATCAACGCCAGTTACTCCAGCATGAACCCGGACCGGGACAAGATCCGTTTAAAGTGGTTAGGAGCGCCCGGCGCGGGAACCTCTGATGATCTGGAGCTGCCGGGCAGTCCCACTGGCACCGTGCAATTCCATTTACCCGCTTCAGTGGTTGGCGCCAATATTGCGAAAACGGTGTCGGTTGAATACGAAGTAACCCGCTATACCCTCACAACGCCCTCGCAAATGCTCGACCTGTATGTTTCAGACTTCCAGGACCCAGAAAACGAACTGCCCCACCCGCATGTGCCTCAGGCACAGAACAACGTCCTGGATCTGATGACATTCAGCGGCGATGCAAAAGCTGTCCTCACTATATGGCCGTACATTGCACTGAAACAGCGCCTCTGGTTCTACCTGACAGGACAAACAAGTTCAGGCGCGTCCCATACGATCCCGCTAATCACCGGCCAGGAAATAACCCCGACCCAAGTCAGCAGCGGACTCAACGAAAGCTTGCTCAGAAGCGATCTGATGAAACTGGGCCACTCCACGCCCGCCAGGGTGATTTGCAAAGTGGCATTCGATGGCAGTGAAAACGAGGACACTGCCTGCGTATTTCCACAGTTGCCCCTGACCATCAGAACCCGCTACGACTACGTGCAACCGGTCATCACCGGTGTGACAGACTCGCGGGGCGAGGTGGAAGAAGGCGGCAAAACCCGTGACGAAAAAGTCACCGTCACCGGCACGGCCACGCGTGGCGAAACGGTTGAGCTGTTCGATGGAACGACGACATCAATGGGTACGGCGCCAGTGGACGCCGACAGCACCTGGAGCTGCGAGATCGGCCCATTGACCGAGAAGTCTTACCGCATCAGCGCCAAGGCTCTTTATGACGCCGACCCGGTGTCCAGCGAGCCGCGAACATTCACCGTGAAATTCGCACAGACCCCGGAAATTCTTGCGGTCAGCGATTCACGGGGGGACGTTGCCCATGGGGCAACGACCTATGACAACAGCGTGCTGGTGGCCGGCAGCGCGACGCCAAACCTGCAGGTCAAACTGCTGGAGAACAAACAGCCGCTCATTACCCTTGACGTCGACGATAAGGGTGACTGGAACCACCGCCTCAACGATCTGCAAGTTCGCAGCTACAGCCTCACTGCCGAGGCGTTGTACGAGATTGACCCTGCGACCAGTCCGCCGCGGGATTTCGTCGTGGCGCAAGCGGTCACACCGACGATCTCCCGTGTGAGTGACCTGCGCGGTGAAGTCGCCGCCAATGGTACGACCTACTACCGGACCGTCACCCTGACAGGCAAGGCCAGTCCAAACGAAAAGATCATTCTGCTCAATGCCGGTGCGGCCGTCGAAACGGTGAGTGTCAACAACAGCGGCGATTGGCAATATGTTTTCAGCAGCCTGAACCTGAGCACTTACCGCCTGACCGCGCGAGGCGATTACGGCAGCAATCCGGAGTCCAGCCCCCCTCGGGTCTTTACAGTTGCAGCCTTTATTTCACCGACGATTACCGCGGTCACCGACTCGGTCGGCACGGTGGGACCGAACGAAACGACCTATGACACCTCAGTTACCGTCAAGGGCGAAGCCACCCCGCGCGAGCAGATCCAGATGTACGACAATGGCGCCCCCGTTGGTACGCCGGTCACCGTCAATGCCGATAAACAATGGACAACGTCTGTCACCGGTCTGGCCATCCGCTCGCACAGCCTGACTGCCTTGGCCATGTATGACGTGGTTCCGGTAGAGAGCCCGGCGAGAGCCTTTAACGTCGCCGCCCACATCGCGCCGACGCTGACGTCTGTGCATGACGGCATCAGTGAAATAGGCAATGGCGGGCAAACCAAAAGCACTTCGGTGACCCTGCGCGGTACGGTCACACCGAATCGTCAGGTCCAGATTTACGACAACAACAACCCAAGGCACACGGTGACTGCCGTGGGCAGCGCCTGGAACACTACCTTGTCGGTTGGTTTGGGCGGGCATTCGCTGAGAGTAAAAGCGTTGAGTACCGGGCAGGATTCAAATACGCGAACCTTCACTGTGATCTCACCGATTCCGCCGTTGCATTTCAACACGGGCAGCGTGACATTGAGTGGCAGGTGTTACCTCATACCTGACTGGGCTGCATATCCAAACTTCGGTCCTGGCACATATGTACAGCACACGGCAAGCGGCGGAGTTCTTCCCTATCGTTACACGTCGAGTAACAACAACGTCGCCGCGGTAGACGGTTCAGGGTTGGTGACTGTCAGAGGTAATGGAGACGCAACAATCACTGTCATCGACAACGCAAGCCAGTCCAAAAGCTACAACGTTCATGTCACAGGGGTGAAATTCGTTGTGGGACTGGACGGTGGAAACTGGCACACGATCAGAGACAGGGCAGCAGGCCGAGGAAAGCGATTACCATCAATGGGTGAGTTGCGGGAAATCCATAACGCTTGGGGTGGTCGTTGGCCGATGGGTGACTATTGGTACTGGGCCGCTGACTCCGCAGGTGGCTGGCCAGCTCGGTACTGGTTAAAAAACCTGGTCAATGGTGCAGAAGCGCACGTTCAGTACTACGGATCCGGCTTGGGAGTGGGCATTGACCCTTAGGGATAAAAAAACGCCCCAGAAATCGTGGGGCGCCTTCACTTGGGGTCATCCCGATGGCTCTTTACCAAAAATACCGTAACCCCAGATTCACCCCGTAAGGCTGCTCAATATGCTCCCCTTTGGCATAGTCCAGATCGACATGCATCTGCCACCGCTCGGACATCGCCACAGCCACCCCTGCCCCAAACTCCGCCCGGGAGCCTGACAAATCGTTGTTGAACACGTTGTTGTTGACCTTCACTTCGTTGTTCGAAGCGAACTCGTGAGCAATCGCCGCACGTACATAAGGCTGGGCAACAGCGCCGTCGGCGAAACCGAAGTTTCGCCCCACCGTGGCCCCGGCCTTGCCGAGCAGTGAGCGCATGCGATCGCCGTCGGCGTCCATGTCGTTGTCCAGCGTGTAGTGTTGGCCCTGGATCTGCACGGCCGACAGTTGCGCGAACGGTTCGACGAAGTAGTTGTCGGCCAGTTTGATATGCCGACCGAACTCGGCGGAACCGCCTACACCCCAGTTGTCGTAATCGCCTTTGGTGCGGCTGCCATCGCTCAGGTTGACTTTGGACTCGTTACGAAACCGGTTGAACTTGAGCACGCCGTCGAAGTAGTAACCGGTGTCACTGTCGAGCCACGTGACATAGGGACCGACGTAGTAACTTTTCACCGTACCCGAGGTTCCGCGATTCAGATCCAGATCGGATTCGCTCGTGCCGGCGAGCACCCCGACCAGCACCTGGCTTTCGCCCACCCGCGCATCGGCGCCGAGGGAGAATCCCTGTTGTGTTTGCTGATAACCGACACCTGACCCATCAGCGACGTCGTGTCTGTTGCTGTAAACACGACTCCACCCTCCGCCCTCGCCACCGTTCAAACGCAACTCACCCATACGGCTGCGCAACGACGACAGCTCGCCATACCAGACGGTTGGCGCAGTGTTGAACAAGGCGAGTACCGAGCGCGCGCCAGGACTGATGACTTCGGTGGTCGGGTCGAGAAACCACTCCTTCGCTCCCCCCCCGATTTCCCGGCTGGCCAGAGCGTAAGACCAGGTGCCGACGTCAACCCTCTGCTCGCCGGCCAGAGCAAAATTCGCAGCGTCGGTGGTGCCGGTACGTACCAGCGTCAACTGCTGCGGCGAGGCTGCATTCAGACCAGAGGCCGCGACAGCCAGGGCGAAGTCGCCCGAGGAAGCCCCGGCGACATTGAGAAAGTCATGCTCACCGCTGGCGAAATCGCCCTTCATCGCAAAGGTCCCATTGCCGGAAAGTGAGCCGACATTGAGCGTGTAATACGTACCGGGGGCGTCCTGGGCGCCAAAGGTGACAGTGCCACCGTTCATGCCCAGTGCACCGATCGAATCATTGCCGGTCAGTGTCCAATTGGAATTGCTGTTGACGTTCACGCTGTCGACCTGATCGAGACGACCGGTGAACTGCGAATGATTTTCCAATGTGACACCCGCCGTTGAGCTGCCATCGACGATGACATCACCTACCATGTGGCCGTGATTGAAAGTCAGATTGGCGAGGCTGTTATCGGTGACATTGATGTTGCCTTCCAACGTACTGTCAGCCACCGTCATCGTTGCGGTGGAAGCGCCTTGCACATCAAGGAGTACGCCGTTGCCGGCAAGCAAGCGCGTGAAATTCAGCACGTTGATCTGTGCCACAACCCCGCCATTGGCAAGGATGGCTGCACCCGCCACCCCTCGTACCTCAACGTTGTCCAGCGACACATTGGCACCGTTGCCGATGCCCTCGCCGTCGGGACGCAGGCGAATGCCGTTCATGCCTCCGGTCATGCTGCCGCCCTTGGCCCTGACCTCTGCACCGAACGAATTCAAACCAAAGCTGTTTGCTCCCGTACCGGTCAGATGCGTATCAGTCAATTGGATATCAGCGCCGCCACCGGTTTCGATTCCGGACGTCTGCCCGGTAATCCGGCTGCCGCTGATCACGGCAGTCGAACCTGTGGTCGTACCCGTCGCCCGGGCGATCGACATCCCCATTCGGGTACCGGTCACAATGGCGTCGCTCACATCGGCACGGGCATTGACGAGGGTAATCCCCGCGTTGCCCGAACGCCCGGCATAAGTCCCCCCCACCACATTCAATTGCGACCCGGTGGTGATCAAGACTTCATAGGTATTCGCAGCATTGGCGTTCAATACACCACCATCGCGGGCGCGATAGTTGTCTTGTTCGGTTGTGCTATCAATGGTCAATGTTTGACCCGCTTCGATGGAAGTGAGGGCAAAGGCCAGCGGGCTTGAGGAGAGGACTGGCGCCAGGGCGAACCAAGCCAGTTTTGTTTTTGATGCCTTCAATGGATAAAGAACCGTACAGATACCCATATGTACTCCTTCGACATTTAGCGGATGTATTTCAACAAAAGTAGTTTCGTCCGCACGCACCGTACAGACATTACTTACCTCGTTCTGTAGGAAAGTTCCCTTTCTTCGATGGATATTTTTACCGTGCATGTCAAATAAAAGAAGGCGGGGATGTGTCCCCGCCTGCATTGACCGTTAATTAGGCATCGTTAGTTCCGGGACAGAATGTCCCTATATTATCAACCACAACCACTCTGACGTCGTGATCCGCGGAGTCATGAGTACGGCCATCAATCTCCGTTGTATATGAAATGACTCCGCGTCCGTCCCTGATAGGTCTGAGGGCAGCATTGAAGGGCAGGTAAACTTCAAAGCCCGCCGTATGTTCATTGCCCTGCAACGTCTTGCTGAACGTATAATCGGGAATATCATCCCCTCCTGAAAGCGGGGTTCCTTTCCATACGAAGTCCAGTTTCAAATCAGCAACAAGTGACCCGCCTCCCGCGACACGCACAACTGCGGCCTTACCTATCACAGGAATATCGCGTAGAGAAGAACAGTTCAGATACACCAAATTACCCGGATTCGTATAAAGATTCTGAATAACGGGCTCTGGCAATGTCACTGCAATAACATAAGCATCTACCGGAGTCGGCAATGATGGATTCGCGTTGCTGCCATTTGCCGGATTGGTGATGATGTAGCGGGCTGTCTTTATCCCGTTTTTTGCGGCCACAAAAACCTCAGACGGTAGCTTGAATGGAATCTTGAAATCATCGGCCTCATCGCCGACGACCTCATAACGACCTTCTGGAGGCGAAACTATTTTACCGTCGTACATCAAATCGAAAATATCACCGGGATCCAATGTCGTGAGATCAGGAATAGTCAAGTCAATGTCGATCAAGCTGCCAACATCATCCACCACCAAAGTGTTATCGCCTGTGGAACCCTTGACGACCAAAGCAACCAGGTTCGGATTACCTTTGTCCGGATCAGGCTCAGGATTGGTTGGACCAGGGATCGACAGATCGACATTGATGGTCGCCCCTGTCGCTTCCGGAAACGGGTTGCCGTTTCGAATGATCGCGTAATTCACCATCACATCCTTCGGACCATCACCGCCTTCTGCGGCGTCCCTGAACGGTACGTCGACAATGACCGGAGCGGTGCCATCAGTCGGCTTGTCGGGTTGCAACTTTCCGTTGAAGGTGACTCGGGCCACATCGTTCGGCTGACCATTAGCGAATGCAGGAATGACCACGGCGACATCAGGGTAGGCATCTTTCAAGTCGACAACACCATCGGCGTTTTCCGGCACCTCAGGGGGTAGCAACCCGCTGGGTGCCGGTGTCAGCCGAACATCAAAATGAAAAGGGTCGGAAGAAGGCCCGACGTTACCGACGCGATCTGCATATTTGCAGTAAAAGATAAACAGTCCTTCTCCCAACGTTTCGATATGGGTCTTCTTGATAAACAGTTCAATTGGCGCACTCGAATCTTCATCGACAATAAAAGTGTCCACGGGTGCCGCTGGATCACTTTTCCCATAGTACGCCGTATAGATATCCCCCTGTTTGACATCGTCAGGCACCGGGATGATCATCTTTATATCACCCAGCGCATCAAGAATTTCTCGGGTCAACACGCCATCAATGATTTCGTCGGGCGGTGCCGCTTTACCTCCAGGTGCACCATGATTAGGTGCGACAATGTCGATGAAGAACTCAGAGGTATCAGAAGTATTTTTGTTGCCACCGTAATCCACTATATAAGTCAAGCGAAAAGGACCTGGCGTTGCGGTTTCCTTTGCAGGCAAAATCATTTCGAAAGTTGCAGGCGGGGGGATGGGAACCACTATCCACTCCGTAACCACTACTGAGTCTTTCTGCAATGCGATATATGTGTCACCTTGGGTTGACCCCGGCGGCACTACCATGGAGGTAATTATCACCTTGCAGTCTGTGCCCTGACGCGCCGCCTGAAGTTTCTTGACATTGTCACCCGGCAGGGGCGGGAGCAAGTCTTCAACTTCAGGAGGAGTACCCGAACGGGTACTCAGGGCTTGACGCAAATCAAAAACTTTTTTACGGGCAGCCTCTGCCTTGGACAGTACTTTCAAGTTACTCATTGTAAGCTCTCCTGTTTTATGAACGCACCGACCCTCCAACCCAATACAAACGTCCAGAGAAATGCCGGCAATTAACCACACTGCATAATTTGCTGATACTTCAGTTCTCTTCGCACAAATCATTGAGAGGTGAACATACTGCGCCACTGGGCAGGGTGCGATTGATGATCACAATCTCCTTTTTGGATATCCCCCGACCGCCCATGCTTTTTTTCAACCGGTAATAAACCAGCGCAGAACCGTAGTTGACCATGGGCGCAACCAACCGGTCGTAATCCTCGACGACAATATCGATGTCTTCACCCGGCAGCAGTGTTGTGAGCTCTTTTTCAATTTCCTCGTAAGTACCTTTGATGGGCTCGCTGCCATTGAGTCCGGTGCTGCCCTGCCAGCACACCGTCAGCGTGTCGCCCTGCTCGATAAACGGGTCAGCTTTGACTCTTACCGTGACGCCCTTCCAGAGCCTGGGCCGACTGCAACAGTGCAATACGCCATCCCTGTTTGCATGCGGAAACACAACCTCCTTCAACCCCTCGATCACCACTATCGATACCGCCACCCGGGTCGGTAACGACTGTTGCTGGTTCACACCGTTGCTGGTGGTGTACCAAACCGGCAATGCCGGATTCTCCTTGTCGGTATCGATAACATTCCAGGGCACGGAAAACCTGACGGATTTGCCGGCAACATCGCCTGGTTTCACTTCATAAAACGCGACGACGCCGGGGTAGCTTCCCCAGTGCAGTTCCAGTAGCTGCCCCTGTTCGGGTGCATCGTACAGAGGCAGCAACACGCTGGCCGGCAGACCAAAATCGTCCGTCAGCAAAGTATTGCGGGTTTGACTTTCTTCGCCGTACACCTCAACCAGTGCAAGATCTTCGTTGATCAATGCCGGCGCCTTGGCATGATCCTGACCTGCCAGCGTCAGGTTCACTGCCACCGAAATGGTCGGCGAGGGTGGCCCGTAGGCTGTTCCCTGGCGAATCTTGTAATAGATCTTCGCCCGCAAAGGCCCATCGCCTTTTGCATGCAAGGTCGACCACGGCACAGGGACCGACAGCGGAAAAGCGGAGGGATCGATGGGGATTTCAGGCAGGGGCGTATCGTCCCAGAAAACGGCCAGCCAATGGCCGGGATCGGCAAAGTCATATTCATCGACTTCCACGGCGACACCGTCACGGGCTTGTTGGCGATCGACCAGCCCCCGGGATGACAGCGGCACTCGGGGTGGCAGCAGTGCCCCCGGTGCAGGCGACAGATCAACTTCGATAGCCGAAAGAAAGGAGTTCGGTCCTTCGTTTCCGGCCCTGTCCCTCAGGTGGTAATAAAAATAACGCGTGCCAGAGCCCCACGATCGAATTTCATCCGCGTACACGGTGATGCTCAAGCGTTTGTCGCGGATATCTTCAGCGCTGAACTCCTGCTCGCGGATGGGTGTTTCAGAGTCTGGCGGGATGGCTTCGCTGGTCCAGTAATACGGCGCGCGATCCAGCGCCTCGGCATCGTCGTACCAAGGCACCAGCACACTGACCTCCCCCTCCTGAGCCAGGAAGGTTTCGGTGATGGTGCCATTCAGCTCGGGGGGAAACCCGGCCGCGCCCGGCTTGTTTCCGAAGTTGGGTTTGGTGGTATCGATGGTCAGCGTTTTGCGAGGGCCTTCATTCGGGTTGTTTCCGTAGATCGAGATCTGGATTGCGACTTCGTAGACACCCTCTGACAGTAAATCGCGAGGCACCTTCAGGGTTTGCGGGAACGCAATGGGATCATTGGTCGGATACCAGCGTTCATCGACCTTTCTGAACGTTCCACCTTTGGACATGAAGCCCAATTCGACCAGATCCAACTCGTCCGGCGCATCTCCTTGTTCAAAATCCATGAATGTGACGATAAGGTCATCACCCAACGCCCTTAGCGGCAAAAGACCTTTAGGGTCGGCAGGATCAAGCACGGCCGGTACCTTCACTTCGACCGACCTGCCCCAGGAAACCGGGGTGTTCTGATCAGGCTGACCGACTGGGTTCTTTCGCTTGGCCATTCCAGCGTTCCTCGATAAGCGGCGGTACAGCGCCGTTCAAGCGCTGTCGGAATGGCTTCATTAGATGCGGGTGGGATGAACCTGCCTACTGTCAGAAATTACAGGTATTGCTACCGTTTGTCGGAAGGCGATTTGCATGGGAAGGGTATTGGGCGGTGGATCGGGTGTCAGATAATCCGGAGTTGGTGCAGGTCGGCTGAATTATGCGCTGTTCAGGCCGCCCCCCTTCGCGAGCAGGCTCGCTCCCACCTTTCTGACCGTGTTCCAAGGGGCGAGCCTGCTCGCGAAGGCTGATTCACAGGCAACACACCTCTGCAGACAGACAAAACCCGCCGTCCCGAATCAACCGGGACGGCGGGTTTTGTCGTTTCAAACTGCGCTTACACCGTATCCACCTTCAACGAATGATCATTGAGCATCCCGCTGATGATCGTCGCCGTGTCATGCCCGCCAGCCACCATCCCACCCGCCCCCGGCGTCACGCCGTAGTGGCTGGCGAGGTTGACGCCAGCGAGGTCGATGGTCTGGTTCGGCGTGGCGCCGGCCATGGCGCTGATGTCGATGCTGGTCATCACCGAAGCACCACTGCCGCTGACGGTGAAGTGCAGGTAGTCGTCCAGGGACGCGGTGCTGGTGTTTTCGCCTTGCAGCAGTTGCGACAGGTCGAGTTTGTCGGTGCCGGGGGTGAAGTCGGTGATCAGGTCGTGGCCGCTGTTGCCCTTGAGCCACTGGAAGGTGTCGGCCCCTGCCCCGCCCGTCAGTGTATTGTTGCCCATGCCACCGATCAGCAAGTCATCGCCAGCGCCACCGTTGAGGAAGTCGTTGCCGAGGCCACCGTTGATCACGTTGTTGTTGCCATCGCCGGTGAGGCTGTCGTTGAAGTTGGAGCCGAGCAGGTTTTCGATGGCGGTCAGCGTATCGGTACCGGCGCCGAAGGTGTTTTGCGCACCAAGCAGGCCGAGGTTGACGGTGACCGCAGCCGTGGCGTGGGCGTAGCTGGCGGTGTCGCTGCCGGTGCCACCGTCGAGCAGGTCATTGCCGGCGCCGCTGTAGAGCAAATCGTTGCCGGCGCCGCCGTGCATTTCGTTGTTGCCGGATCCGCCGCTGAGTACGTCGTTGCCATCGCCGGCATTGATCACGTTGTTGCCGCTGCCCGCCACCAAGACATCGTCGCCAGCCGTGCCGGTCAGGGTGTGGCCGTCCTGATAGCTGATGCTGACGTTGGCCGTGTCGCTGCCGCCGTGGTTGTCGTTGGCGGTGTAAGTGCCGTGATAGTCCGGCGTAATGTCATGGGCCCCGGCGTAGTTGAGGGTCATGGTCAGTTGATAGTTTTCCCCCGCGTTCGGGTTGCCGGTGCCCGTAGGATTGGCAATGTTGGTGATGTGGATCTGATAGATACCATCGGCCGACGCGGTCAGGGTTTGCCCGTCCGCCAGTGCCATCCAGGCGCCGCCGTTGAGCGAGTACTCCATGCCGACATGACCGGCAGCGAGGTTGTGATCCAGATTGAGGGTTTCGCCCTGACGCAGGTGGACGGTGATGCGGTCTTCATCGTTGGCGTTGCTGTTGCTCACCATGCCGAGATAACCGCTGACTACCAGCACGGCGGTCATGGTCGCGGCATTGGCGCTGAAGGCGCTGCGCACATTGGCCAGGTTCTGGTTGGCCGAGTTATTGGTCTGCCCGGTGAAGCCGATCAGGCCACTGCCGGTGAAGTCCGCCGCTTTCGACACCCACCCGGTGTTGAAACTGGTTGGCGTGGCGCTGAGGGCGTCGCCGTTCGGATCGGTGTCGTTGGCCAGCAACAGCTCGCCCGGCACCACGATGTTGCCCGAGAGCACGTTGGTGATGACGTGATCGTCCATCGCCACGGGCGGCGCGTTGGGAATCACTTTCACCGTCAGCGTGGAACTGGCGAGGTCGCCGTCGTTGTCGCTGACGGTGAAGCCGATGTTTTCGGTGATCACCACGGCGGTGGTTTTCTGCGAGGTGTAGCTGTATTCGCCGGTATCCAGGTTGATCACCAGCGTGCCGCTGTTGTTGGTGGCGATGCTGACGGTGTTGTTCGCCGTGTTGAAGGTGCCGTGGTTGGCGCCGCCGCTCGCGGTCAACGAACCCTGGCCACTGAGGGCTTTGGGATCGTAGGTGTAGGTGGTGCCGTCGACCATGATGGATTTGATGAAACCGCCATCGGCGCCGAACGAACCGCCCTCGCCCAGCAGCGAACCGGTGACCGGCGCGCCCTGCACGGTGCCGGACAATACCGAGTTGAGCTGGTTGAGATCGGTGACCACCACCGCATTGGTGTTGGTGTGGCTGATACCGTCGTAGGCCAGTGGATCGAGGTAGGCGTTGCTCACGCCGTTGCCCAAGCCAATGGCGTAGTTCTTGATGTTGTTGGCATCGAGGAAGTTTTTCAGCGCGGCTTCGTCAGCGCTGCCGATGTCGCCCTCGTTGGGCTTGCCGTCGGAGAAGAAGTAGCCGACGTTCTGCGCCCCGGTAAGTTTGCCTGAGGTGTTGAACGCGTTCTGCATCACCGCCACGGCAGCGTCGTAGTTGGTGCCGCCGCCGGCATTCAGACCCGCAAGCAGTGTCTTGGCGGTGGCGACATCGACCCACACCGTGGTGCGGTCGGCGGCATTGCTGCTGAACGTCACCAACTGCACTTTCACATCGCCCAGATCATCGTACTTGTCGAGCAGGGCACCAATGGCCTGCTTGGCCAGCGCCAGCCGCGACAGACCAGGTACACCGGAGGCATCGGCCATGCTGCCGGAGATGTCGAGGACGATGAGCACGTTGGAATCGATCTCCACCGCCGTCACCGAACGATCCGAGACAACGGCTTTCGGCACATCGTCGACGATGTTCACCACGAGGGTGCTGGTGGTGGCGTTGCCCAGCGCATCGGTGGCTTTGTAGGTGAACGTTTCGCTGAGGGTGTTCGGCCCGTCGTTGGCGTTCGGCGCGGTTTTCGGCGCCGAGGTCAGCGTATAGGTGTAGGTACCGTCGGCGTTGAGCTGCAGTTGTCCGTAGCTGCCGGTGGCGTTGCCGACCAAGGTGTACGTGATCGCGCCGCTGCCGCCGCTGACCGAACCGACCAGCGTGCCGGAGGCGGTTTCGCCGGTATTGCCCGGATCACTGCCGGTGACTGTGCCGGGGGCGAGATCCAGGCCATCCTTGCTCAGGTCGAGGGCTTTTTCGTAGACGGTGACGTCGGTGTCGCTGACGGCGGTCAGGCAACTGTTGTGCACGTCGATGGTGATCGTCGTGGTGCTTTCGTCGCCATCGGCATCGCGCACGGTGTAGGTGAACACATCCACCGCACCCGGGCCGTTCACCACATTGGGATTGCTGTGATAGACCGCGTTGCCGTTGGCATCCAGGGTCAGATAGCCGTAGGTGCCGTTGATCTGCGAATTGAGTCCGCCGATGGCCGACGTCGAGGTGTCGGCACCGACGCGCACGCCGACCACTGCGCCTGTGGCCGCCGGGCCGTCAGCACCGCCGATGTCGTTGTCCAGCACATTGCCGCTGACGGTGCCGCCCTCCGCCACCGAAGCGGCATCCGCGTGCGCGGTCGGTAGATCATCGACGATATTGACGTTGATCTGACCGCTGGACGTGCTGCCATCGGTGTCCGTGGCGACCACGTCGAAGTTCTCGCTGAGGCTATTGGCACCGTTGGCGTTCGGATGGGCTTCGTTGTCGGCCAGGGTGTAGCTGTAACTGACCACACCGGTAGCCGGGTCGTAACCAGTGATGGTGAAGGTGCTGCCCAGCGGCGAGACCACGGACTGCGGCAAACCGGCGGCGACGCCATTGCTGATCACGGCAATACCGCCGACCGTCAGGGTTTGCAGGCCATCGAGAGCGGTCACGGTGAAGCTGCCGCTCTGGGTCAGCGCCGAGGCATTGGGAGTGCTGCCGTCGCTGAGGTTTTTCTCGTAGACGCTGAGTTCGCCGCCCTTTACGTTGAGGCCGTCGAGGCACACCGGATCGTCGTTGTTGTGGATGTTCAGCACCAGGTTGGCGGTGCTGGTGTCACCGTCGGAGTCGGTGATGGTATAGGCGAAGGTTTCCGTGCCGTTGCCGCCGCCGTGGAGGTTTTTGAAGTCAGCGTCGTTGGCATCCAGCGTGTAGGTGTAAGTGCCGTTGCCGTTGAGTACCAGCGTGCCGTAGGTGCCGATGAAGGTGCCGGCGGTCACCGGGCCACTGGCGACGCGGTCGGCGCCTTGCACGTCGTTGTCGAGGACGTTGCCGGTCAGGGTCAACTGGGCTTCGGTCGCGTTATTGGCGTTGCTGTCGTTCAGCGCTTTCGGCACGTCATCGACGATGCTCACAACGATGCTGCTGGTGACGACGTTACCCAGCGAATCGGTCGCCTGATAGGGGAAGGTTTCGCTCAGGCTGTTGGCGCCGTCGTCGGCATGCGGCGTGGTCGTCGCGGGTGAAGTCAGGGTGTAGGTGTAAGTGCCATTGGCATTGAGAACGATCTGTCCGTAATTGCCGGTGGCGCTGCCGACCAGCGCATAGCTGATCGCGCCGACCGCGCCAGTGACCGAACCGACCAGCGTGCCGGCGGCGGTTTCACCAGTACTGTTCGGATCGCTGCCGACCACACTGCCCGCCGCCAGATCCTGGCCGTCCCTGTTCAGGTCGAGGGCTTTTTCGTAGACGGTGACGTCGGTGTCGCTGACCGCTTTCAGGCAGCTGTTGTAGACATCGATGGTGATCGTCGTAGTGCTTTCATCACCATCGGCATCGCGCACGGTGTAGGTGAATACGTCCACCGCGCCCGGGCCGTTCACCGTGTTGGGATTGCTGTGATAAACCGCGTTGCCGTTGGCATCCAGGGTGAGGTAGCCGTAGGTGCCGTTGATCTGCGAATTGAGTCCACCGATGGCCGACGTCGAGGTGTCGGCACCGGCGCGCACGCCGACCACTGCACCGGTGACCGCCGGGCCATCCGCGCCGCCGATATCGTTGTTGAGCACATTGCCGCTGACGGTGCCGCCCTCCGTCACCGAAGCCGCGTCTGCATGGGCGGTCGGCAAATCGTCGACGATGTTGACGTTGATCTGGCCACTGGCGGTGCTGCCATCGGTGTCGGTCGCGACGACGTCGAAGTTTTCGGTGAGGCTGTTGGCGCCGTTGGCGGTTGGATGGGCTTCGTTGTCGGCCAGGCTGTAGCTGTAACTGACCACGCCGGTCGCCGGGTCATAACCGGTGATGGTCAAGGTGCTGCCCAGCGGCGTGATCACCGATTGCGGAAAACCTGCGGCCACGCCATTAGTAATCACCGCGATGCCGCCGACCGTGAGGGTCTGCAGACCATCGAGGGCGCTGACGGTGAAGGTGCCGTTCTGGGTCAGCGCGGGCGTGTCAGGGCTGGTGCCGTCGCCGAGGTTTTTCTCGTAGACGGTGAGCTCGCCACCGTTGACGTCGAGGCCATTGAGCAGCACCGGGTCGTCGTTGTTGTGGATGTTCAATACGAGATTGGCAGTGCTGGTATCGCCGTCGGCATCGGTGATGGTGTAGGCGAAAGTCTCGGTGCCATTGCCGCCGCCGTGCAGGTTTTTGAAATCGGCGTCGTTGGTATTGAGGGTGTAGGTGTAGGTGCCGTCAGCGTTCAGAACCAAAGTGCCGTAAGTACCGGTGAAGGTGCCGGGCGTGACTGGGCCGGTGGGCACCCGGTCAGCGCCTTGTGTGTCATTGGTCAGGACATTGCCAGTCAGGGTCAATTGGCTTTCTGACGCGGTGCCGTTGCTGTCGTCGATGGCTTTCGGCAGGTCGTCGACGATGTTGACGTCGAGGGTGCCGGTGGCCGTCGTGCCGTTGTCATCGACTACCGTGACCGTGAACTGCTCAGGCAGATTATTCGCGCCGTTGGCATTCGGATGCGCTTCGTTGTCGGCCAGGGTGTAGCTGTAACTGACCACACCGGTTGCCGCGTTGAAACCGGTGATGGTCAGCGTGCTGCCCAGTGGTGTGGTAATCGACTGCGGAAAGCCTGCGGCCACGCCATTGGTGACCACGGCGATACCGCCGACGGTCAGCGTGGTGACGCCATCAAGTGCGGTGATGGTGAACGTGCCGTTTTGTGTCAGCGCACCAGCATCCGGAGTGCTGCCATCGCTGAGGTTTTTCTCGTAGATCGTCAGCTCGCCGCCAGCGACGTTCAGGCCGTCGATGGTCACCGGGTCGTCATTGTTGTGAATCTGCAGAACCAGATTGGCGCTGCTGGTATCGCCGTCGGCATCGGTGATGGTGTAGGCGAAGGTTTCGGTGCCATTGCCGCCGCCGTGCAGGTTTTTGAAATCGGCGTCGTTGGTGTTCAGGGTGTAGGTGTAGGTGCCGTCAGCGTTCAGAACCAAAGTGCCGTAAGTACCGGTGAAGGTGCCGGGCGTGACTGGGCCGGTGGGCACCCGGTCAGCGCCTTGTGTGTCATTGGTCAGGACGTTGCCAGTCAGGGTCAGTTGGCTTTCTGAAGCGGTGCCGTTGCTGTCGTCGATGGCTTTCGGCAGGTCGTCGACGATGTTGACGTCGAGGGTGCCAGTGGCCGTCGTGCCGTTGTCATCGACTACCGTGACCGCGAACTGCTCAGGCAGATTGTTGGCGTCATTGGCATTCGGATGGGCTTCGTTGTCGGCCAGGGTGTAGCTGTAACTGACCACACCGGTTGCCGCGTTGAAACCGGTTATGGTCAGCGTGCTGCCCAGTGGCGTGGTGATCGATTGCGGAAAGCCTGCGGCCACGCCGTTGGTAACCACGGCGATACCGCCGACGGTCAGCGTGGTGACACCATCAAGTGCGGTGATGGTGAACGTGCCGTTTTGCGTCAGCGCACCAGCCTCCGGGGCGCTGCCGTCGCTGAGGTTTTTCTCGTAAACCGTCAGCTCGCCGCCAGCGACGTTCAGGCCGTCGATGATCACCGGGTCGTCGTTGTTATGAATCTGCAGAACCAGATTGGCGCTGCTGGTATCGCCATCGGCATCGGTGATGGTGTAGGCGAAAGTTTCCGTGCCGTTGCCGCCGCCGTGCAGGTTTTTGAAATCGGCGTCGTTGGTATTGAGGGTGTAGGTGTAGGTGCCGTCAGCGTTCAGAACCAAAGTGCCGTAAGTACCGGTGAAGGTGCCGGGCGTGACTGGGCCGGTGGGTACGCGATCAGCGCCTTGTATGTCGTTGATGAGGACGTTGCCGGTCAGGGTCAGCAAGGTTTCCGAGGCAACGCCGTTGGCGTCATCAAAAGCTTTGGGCACATCGTCAGTGATGTTCACGTCCAGCGTGCCGGTGGCGCTGTCGCCATTGCTGTCGGTGGCGATCACGGTGAACTGTTCGCTGAGGTTGTTCACGCCATCGCCGGCCGCATGGGTTTCGTTGCCGGTGAGGGTGTAGCTGTAGCTGACCGTGCCGGTCGCCGGGTTGTAGCCGGTGATGGTCAGGGTGTTGCCGAGCTGCGTAGTGATCGATTGCGGAAAGGCTATCGGCACGCCGCCAACGATCACGTTGATGCCGCCGATGCTCAGGCTGTTCAAGCCATCCGGTGCCGAGACGGTGAAGCTGCCACTCTGGGTCAGAGCGCCCGGATTGGCCGCTGTACCGGCAGGCAGATTGGCTTCATTGAGGTTCAGCTCGCCGCCCGCTGCGTCAAGGCCATTGAGGATGACCGGATTGTTCACCGCTGGTGGTGGCACCACGATCGGCGCTGGGGTGTCGTCGCCAGTGTCGTTGTCCGCGTCGCGGCGATAATCGGGAAATTCGGGGATGCCATTGAAACCGGCAGTTGGGAAACCGATCACCGGATCGACCCGGCCGCCGACTTCGGTCAGCAGAACGAAGCTGTGCCCGCCGCCCAGTTCACCGGTATTGCCGGTGGGCGCGTTGGGGCCGGCAGCGGTGGCTTCGGCGGTTTTACTCGGGTCTTCACCGGCGGCGATGGCTTTCTGGATCTGCTCGACATCGGTCAGTTGCGCCTGGCTCGGGGTCTGCGCTTCGTCGACGTTCAGCGGCACAGCCTGATCGGCCAGCAGTTGCCCGGTCATGGTGATGCTGCTGCCACGGCCGAGGGTCAATTCCTCGCCATTTTGCAGTTTCACCGCCACCGCGCCTTCCGCGCCGGTGATCAGTTGATCGCCGGCGTACAAACGATCGCCTTCGAACAGCGGACGTTTGATGCCATCGCTCGCTTGAGCGAACACCTGACCAATGACTTTTGTGACCGTACCGATGAGCGTTGCCATGTGAAATCCTCCGCTGCCGACCACCGTCGGCACTCGTTCGCGAAGCAGCCCATGGCTCAATCGGGTTGCCGGGGGCGACGCTCGCACCCTCGACAGTTCGTTTCGCAGGCCCGTTTTGAAGAGAATTGCCAGCGCCATCAAGCACTTGCCAACCCTGTTCAATTCATCGACCCACTAGCGCTACGTAACGGCGGTGACTCACCCAAGTGACAAAAATCTGTCGCTCATTTGCCGCTACGCGTCCCTCCCCTTCAGCAGTACTTCGCAGTGTCTCGCAAAGTGAATGGAACTTTCCTCAAGCCTTATCGAGCTCCCTAAAGCGCATAAAACAAAGGCTTTCGAGCTGAACAATGTGCTGCTTTTGAAAAACCGCATAAGTTTTTTTTGGAATAAGCCTTATGAAAATTTTTTCTTAGCTACGCTCTAGGATGTTCTTAGCTCTGTTGTTACAAGAGTGAAACGCTTACACCCTAAATTTACGTCAAATATTTGGCGACGGTAACACAACATTGAGATCCAGGGAGATGCACCCATGCGCGTTTTAACCCCCCTCTGCAGCGCGGTTTTGCTGGCCATGGCTTGCACTTCCCAAGCCCAGGCGATGAACCTCACCGAGGCGATTCAAAGCACTATCGCCACCCACCCGGAACTGGCTTCGCGCGTGGACGCTCGCCTGTCGGCAGATGAACAGGTGAAAGTGGCCAAGGGCGGGTTCTATCCGTCGGTCGACTTGAACGCTGCCTACGGTCGCGGCTACAGCGACAACACCAACACCCGCGCCTTCGGTAATCACAACACCGAAATTCTCAATTACACCCAATCGGAGCTGCGCTTGCGGCAGATGATCTTCGACGGGTTCAACACCGCCAACGAGGTCGAGCGCACCAAGGGCGTGTCCAACTCCCGCGCCTATTACGCGCAAGGCACCGCACAGGATCTGGCCCTGCGCACCATTGAGGTCTACCTCGAAGTGCTCAAGCGTCGTGAGCTGGTGACGCTGGCCAAGAACAACCTGCAGGCGCACTTGCGGGTCAACGATCAGATCGGCCTGCGCACCGAGCGCGGCATTGGCAGCACCGCAGACTCCGATCAATCGGTCGCCCGTCGTGCGCTGGCGCAGAACAACCTCGACACCGCCGAGGTCGATCTGGCCGATGCCGAATCGAATTTCTACAGTGTGGTCGGACGCATGCCCGACGAGCTGGAAACCCCGGCCTCGACCCGTGGCGAACTGCCGCCGGACCTGCGTGAAGCGCAGCAGAGCATGGTCGACAACAACCCGTACCTGAAATCGGCCCAGGCTGACGTGCAGTCCGCCGAGAGCCAGTACGAAGTGGCCAAGTCGCCGTTCTATCCACGCTTTGACGCGGAGGCGGCAGTCGGCGCCAACAACAACGTGCAGGGCGATGAAGGCCACGACAACGAATGGCGGGTCGGCGTGGTGATGAACTACAACCTGTTCCGTGGCGGCAGCGACAAGGCACGTCTGGCCGCGAATGCCCACGACATCAACCAGGCGATGGACATCCGCAACAACGCCCTGCGTCAGCTCAACGAGAACATCCGTCTGGCCTGGAACGCCATGGAAAACGCCAAGAAGCAGACGCCGACCGCCCGCGAATACGCCGAGACCACCAAACGCGTACGCGCCGCTTATCAGGACCAGTTCGGCCTCGGCCAACGCACCCTGCTCGACCTGCTCGACAGCGAAAACGAGCTGTACAACGCCAACCGTCGCTACACCGAAATCCGCTACACCGAGGAATACTCGATGTACCGCGTCTTGGCGAACATGGGCCAACTGCTGAGCAAACAACGCGTAGTGCTGCCGGCTGATGCGATTGCCACCACCGAAGTGAAAAACCAGGCGCGCCTGCCCGAGTTGAAATAGCCCCGTGCAGGAGCTGCCGAAGGCTGCGATCTCTGATCGTTCCCACGCAGACCGTGGAAACGATCAATTGTGGCGAGGGAGCTTGCTCCCGCTTGAGTGCGCAGCGCTCATTCTTTGCGCATGACTGAAGTCTCGGGCTGCTGCGCAGCCCAGCGGGAGCAAGCTCCCTCGCCACAGAGTTATCGAGTCGTCTTCAGGAGAGGCAATCACTATGACCAGCATGGAACCCGGCGCCACCGGGGTCGATCCGCGCTTGAGCTTCGATGATCCGTTACTCGACGGTCTGCTGATCCTCTGCAAGCTGCACGGCGCCACGGTCAGTCGTGCGAGCCTGAGTGCCGGGCTGCCGTTGAACAAACAACGCCTGAGCCTGGATCTGCTACCCCGTGCGGCGGCGCGGGCCGGGTTGCAGGCGCGGTTGTTACGGCGTGACTTGAAAGACATTTCGCCGCTGAACCTGCCGATCCTGTTGCTGCTCAACGATGGCCGCACCGCCGTGCTGCGCCGGTTTGGCGAGGACGGCAAAGCCCTGCTGCTGCCCAGTGAAGCCGATGGCGGCGAGCAATGGGTCAGCCACGAAGAGCTCAACGAGCACTACAGCGGCCAGGCGTTGTTCGCCCGCCCGCGCCACGAACTCGAAGACCTGCGCGCGCCGCTCGTGCCACGGGTGCATGCGTGGTTTCGCGACACCCTGAAACTGTCGAAATGGCTGTACAGCGATGCGATCCTCGCCAGTTTCCTGATCAACCTGTTGGGCCTGATGGTGCCGTTGTTCGTCATGCAGACCTACGACCGCGTGGTACCGAATCAGGCGACCTCGACCTTGTGGGTGCTGTCGATCGGCTTGCTGATCGGCACCGGTTTCGAACTGGTGCTGCGCGTGGTGCGTGCACACCTGCTCGACACCGCCGGGAAAAAAACCGATGTGATCCTCTCGGCCACTTTGTTCGAGCGCATCACCGGCATGTCGATGAAAGCGCGGCCAGCGACCATCGGCGGATTCGCCCAAAGCATTCATGACTTTCAGGGCCTGCGTGAATTCCTCACCGCCGTGACTCTGACCAGCCTGATCGACTTGCCCTTCGTGGTGTTGATGCTGGTGGTGATCGGCCTGCTCGGCGGCTGGCTGGTGGTGATTCCGCTGCTGGCGTTTCCGATCACGATCATCTTCGCCATGGCGATTCAGGTGCGCCTGCGCGACACCGTGCAGAAAAGCCTGAGCCTCGGCGCCGAGCGTCAGGCGCTGCTGATCGAAACCCTCGGCGGCCTGGAAACCCTTAAGGCCTGCGGTGCCGAAAGCGAGCGCCAGCACAAATGGGAAAGCACCCACGGCGCCCTCACCCGCCTCGACAGCCACGCGCGCAACCTGTCGGCGCTGGCCACCAATGGCACCCTGTTCATTCAGCAGTTTTCCGGGATGGCGACGATTGTCGCCGGGGTCTACAGCATCATCGCCGGCAACCTCAGCGTCGGCGCACTGGTCGCCACCTACATGCTCGGCAGCCGTGTGCTCGCCCCGCTCGGCCAGATCGCCGGGCTGATCACCCGTTACCAGCAAGCGCAACTGACCATGAAAAGCACCGATGCGCTGATGGCCCTGCCGCAGGAACGCGACGGCAAACACCGGCCACTGGAGCGCACGCAGTTGCAGGGTGCGCTGGATGTCAGCGGCGTGACCTTTCATTACCACGGCCAGAATGCGCCAGCGCTGAGCGAGGTCAGCTTCAGCCTGAAACCCGGGGAGCGGGTCGGCATCATCGGCCGCAGCGGCTCGGGCAAAAGTACCCTGGCGCGGTTGGTCATGGGCTTCTACGAAGCGGAGGAAGGCCAACTTTTGCTAGACGGCCTCGACCTGCGCCAACTGGACGTGGCTGACCTGCGCCAGCAGATCGGTTATGTCGCCCACGACCTGCCGCTGCTGGCCGGCAGCCTGCGCGACAACCTGACCCTGGGTGCGCGCTACATCAGCGATTCACGCATGCTCGAAGTCGCCGAACTGACCGGCGTCACCGAACTGGCCAGGCAACATCCGCAAGGCTTCGACCGGCCGGTGGGCGAACGCGGGCAACTGCTTTCCGGCGGCCAGCGCCAGGCAGTGTTGCTGGCCCGGGCATTACTGCTCGATCCGCCGATCATGCTGCTCGACGAACCCACCAGCGCCATGGACAACAGCAGCGAAGATGCGCTGCGGCAGAAACTGCATGGCTGGATGCAAGGCAAAACCCTGCTGCTGGTCACTCACCGCACCTCGATGCTGAGCCTGGTGGACCGGTTGCTGGTGCTGGACAACGGCCGGGTCGTGGCTGACGGCCCGAAAGAAGCGGTCATCGATGCACTGCGCAAGGGCCGAGTCGGCTCGGCGGCGGTTTAGATACGTTTACTCGACTCATGATCTACACGCCCCCTGTGGCGAGGGAGCTTGCTCCCGCTGGGTTGCGCAGCAGCCCCAAGGATTTTGTGGGGGCTCCTCTCCCACACCGGTGCATGCCCCCTCCCGCCGAGGTGCTAAGGTGGTCTACCTTTTAAGAGGGGGACCGCCCCAGTCCGCTGCTTCCTTCACACCACCACCCGGCTACGCCCACCGCGTACTCTGACATACCGCACCTGGCCTACTC
>NZ_LHPA01000004.1:0-111217 GCF_001297215.1 Pseudomonas sp. RIT-PI-o
CCCCCCCCCCCCCCCCCGGCCCCCACCACCCCCGAACCCCCCGCCGCCGCCCCCGCCTCCACCGCCGCCGGAACCCGAGCAGCCGGTGGAGGACGAGGACGCGGTCAAGCCGCCGCCAAAACCGCTGGAGAAGCCCAAGCCGATCGAGAAACCGAAACCGGTCGAGAAGCCAAAACCAGTGAAGAAAGTCGAGCCGCCGAAAGCGCCGCCCGCCCCGGCGCAACCGTCCGCACCTGCGGCGCCGACCACACCGAGCGCACCACCGGCACCACCTGCTGCGCCCGCTCCGGTCAAGGAATCGGCGGCGATTTCCGGCCTGGCCAGTCTTGGCAATCCGCCGCCGGAATATCCGTCGCTGGCGCTGCGACGCAATTGGGAAGGCAGCGTGGTGCTGCGCATTCAGGTGCTGGCTAACGGCCGTGCCGGCAGCGTGACGGTGACCAAGTCCAGCGGCAAACCGCAACTGGATGAGGCGGCCGTCGCGGCGGTGAAGAACTGGAAGTTCATTCCGGCCAAGCGTGGTGACACGCCGATCGACGGCTTCGCCACCCAGACCATCGATTTCAAATTGCCGCAGTGACGGCGCAACCGACTCATTACTGATTAACGCAAGCGAGGTGTAGCCATGAACGATTCACTGTCTTCGATGATTGTCCCCGGTGTGCTCTGGGGTCTGGTGCTGTTTTCCGTGGTCAGTTGGGCGATCCTGCTGGTCAAGTCGGCCCAGTACCTGCGCCAGAAAGCGCAGAACAAACAGTTCACCAAAGCCTTCTGGAGCGCGCCGGACCTGCCCCCCGCCGCCGAACACGCCAGCCAGTACCCGGGCTCGCTGGCGCGCATCGCCAGCAGCGGTTTCGAAGCCCTGCTGGTGGAAGATTCGCCGCGCACCACTCAGCAATTGGCGCACACCATCAACCGTTCCGATCGTCTGGAGCGCAACCTGCGCCAGCAGATCCAGAAGGAGCGCCGCTCGCTGGAAAACGGCCAGGCGATCCTCGCCAGTATCGGCAGCACCGCGCCGTTCATTGGCCTGTTCGGCACCGTGTGGGGAATCATGGAAGCCCTGCAAAGCATTGGCGAAACCGGCTCGGCCAGCCTTGAAGCGGTGGCCGGTCCGATCGGCCCCGCGCTGATCGCCACCGGCGTGGGTATCGCCGTCGCAGTGCCCGCGGTGCTGATTTACAACTTCTTCCTGCGTCGGCTGAAACTCGCCGCGGCGGACATGGACGACTTCGCCCACGACTTCGACGCCCTCGCCTCGCGCAGTGCCTTTTCCATCAGCCGCCAGGCCATCGCCAGCAAAAACACCAACGCCGTGCGGGAGGCCAGCTGATGTCGTTTTCCACTCAAGACAGCGATGAAGTGCTCAGCGAAATGAACGTCACGCCGCTGGTCGACGTGATGCTCGTGCTGCTGGTGGTGTTCATTGTCACCGCGCCGCTGATGACCAACGCGATCAAGGTCAACCTGCCGAAAACCGATGCCGTCGCCCCTGCCGAAAAGAAAGACCCGGTGGTGGTCAGCGTCGATCAGGACGGCAAGTTCTATCTGGCCAAGACCGAACTGGCTCCGGAATCCCTCGAGGCCAGCCTCAAGGAAGTCAAGGCCAAGGACGCCGAGGTGCGCGTGCAGTTACAGGCCGATGCCGCCGTCAACTACGGCCAGGTGGCCAAGGCCATGGCATCGATCGAACGCTCGGGCATCAACAAGATTTCGGTGATGACCACCCACTGAGTGCGGTGTCGGCGGCCGTTGAGAGCATCCGTCGGCACCGCTGAAAAAGAATCCCGTCGCACCCGGCCGACCGAAAAAACGCCACGCGTCTTCGGAGGGGATCGGCTTGCTTGAAGAAAGTGGTTTTCCGCGCGCGGTATCACCGGAAGCGGAGCAATGAGCGGCTCACAAGGCCAATTCGATAACGTCTGAAAATCGGAAACAACCATGCTGATGAACACTCCACGCTTCACGCTCAAACCTTTGGTGGCAACGATGTCTCGCCACCGTTTTGTTCCGCTGTATCTGGTGGCCATGGGGATGGGTGCCGGGACCGTGCAAGCGGCCGAGGACGACAACAGCTCCACGCCAGCAGCCGCTGTCGTGGCGGCGCCGACCACGCAACTGCAACGGGTCGAAGTGACGGGTTCGGCGATTCGCCGGGTCGATGCGGAAACGGCGGTGCCGATCACCATCCTCAAGGCTGACGAGCTGCGCAAACAGGGCGTGACCACCACTGCCGAACTGGTCCAGCGCATCACCGGCAGTCAGTCGATCAACAACAGCGCCGGTTCGGTCGGCGCGGCCACCGGCGGGGCGTCCTTCGCCGACATGCGCGGCATCGGGGCGAACAAGACGCTGGTGCTGCTCAACGGTCGGCGCCTGGCCAACAACGCCCTGTCGGGGACCAACTCGGCCGGCGGCGCGGTGGATCTGAACATGATCCCGTTTGCCGCCATCGAACGCGTAGAAGTGCTGCGTGACGGCGCCTCGGCCCTGTACGGCACCGACGCCATCGGCGGTGTGATCAACTTCATCACCAGGAAATCCCTCACCGACGGCGCGTTGACCCTCGGCGGTGAAACGCCGACCCACAGCGGTGGCGGTGCGACCAAGGACATGAGCGCCAGTTGGGGCTACGGCGATCTGGAAGAAGACCGCTTCAACGTCCTCGGCGTGTTCAACTACAACAAGCAGCAGAACCTCGACGCCAACGACCGCTCCTTCGCCACCGACTATGCGCCCGGTCGCGGTCTCGATCAGACCTCCGGCACCGCGTTCCCGGGCAACTACAGCCAGAACGGCAACGCCACCAACCCGTTGGCCAACAGCAATTGCAACGGCCCCAACCTGATCGCCCGCGACGGCTTGTGCCGTTTCAGCACCCGCGAATATATCGATCTGGTGCCGCAAACCGAGAAGACCTCATTCTTCGGCAAGACCACCGCCAAGCTCGGCGATGATCACAACGCCAACCTCGAATACTTCTGGTCGCGCAACAACAACGCTGTCGCTGTCGGCCCGGCGCCACTGACCGGTCTGAGCCTTGACTCTTCGTCGCCCTACTATCCCGGTAACGGCATCACCCCGGCGCCCACCGATTTCGCCCTCGACCCGACGCAACCGGTCGACGTCAACTGGCGTGAGACCGCCGCTGGCCCACGCGAATCGAAAGACCAGAACACCAGCCAGCGCTTCCTGCTGAGCTTCGACGGCCTGGTCGGTGGTTGGGATTACAACGTCGGCGCCTCGTACAACCAGAACAAAATCGTCTCCAGCGTCACCAGTGGCTATGTCAGCGATCAGGCGATGATCGACGGCCTGGCCAGCGGTCTGCTCAACCCGTTCGGCCCGCAGTCGGCGGCCGGCCAGCAGTACATCGACAATGCGGCGTACCACGGCGCCTATTCCACTGCCGTTGGCCGCGTGGCCGGATTCGACGGGCGCATCAGCCGTGAAATCGGCGACTGGTTCGGTGCCGGCCCGTCCGGTCTGGCGCTGGGTGGCGAGTACCGCAAGGAGAAATTCCATCAGGACTTCGAGTCGTTCGCCGGCGACATTCAGAGCCTCGGTATCGACCCGGCCGGCAGCGTCGAGGGCGACCGCAGCGTCAAGGCCGCCTATGCCGAACTCAACGTGCCGGTACTCGATAGCCTTGAATTGTCCGCCGCTGTGCGCCACGACAAATACAGCGACTTCGGCAGCACCACCAACCCGAAATATTCGTTCCGTTATCAGCCGATCAAAGAGCTGGTGGTGCGTGGTGCCTACAGCGAAGGTTTCCGCGCGCCATCGCTGTACGAGCTGTATTCGCCGCGCAGCATCACGTTCACTCAGGGTTACTACAACGATCCGGTGCTGTGTACCGGCGGCGTAGTGCAACCAGGCGGCAACGGCGGCCGCGATTGCGGTCAGCAGTTCCTCAACCAGATTGGCGGCAACGAAGATCTGGCCCCGGAGAAGGCACGCAACGTCACCTTGGGCTTCGTCTATCAGCCGATCAGCAATCTGTCGGTGGGTCTGGATTTCTGGTGGATTCACATCTCCAACCAGATCCAGCCGTTCCCGGAATCCACCGTGTTTGATCAGGCCGGTTCCTACCCGGACCGCTTCGTGCGCAACGCCGACGGCACGCTCAATTACATCGTTACCGGCAACGCCAACCTCGGCATCGTCGAAACCAACGGTGTCGACGTGTCGCTCGACTATCGCTTCCCGAACACGCCGTACGGTCAATTCGGCCTCGGCCTGCAAGGCACCTATGTCGATGAGTACGATTTCCAGAGCACCATCAAAGGTCCGTTCACCGACAAGGTCGGCGACTTTCAGGGTGACGGCGTGATCGCGCGCTGGAAACACAACCTCACCGGCAGCTGGAGCCTCGGCGCGGCGCGGGCAGCGCTGACCAACCGCTTCACCACCGGCTACAACGATTACGACCGCGAGACGCACGCGCGGGTGGCATCGTATTCGGTGTGGGATCTATCGGCCGGTTACACCTTCAACAAGGTTCTGGATGTCGATGCCGGGATGAAGAACGTCTTCGACCGCAACCCGCCGTTCTCCAACCAGGCCTACAACTTCCAGAGCGGCTATGACCCGCGCTACACCGACCCGCTGGGCCGAACATTGTTTGCGCGCATGACGTATCACTTCTGACCGGTAACACCAGATGTCTCCCTGTGGGAGGGGGCTTGCTCCCGAAGGCGGTGTGTCAGTCAACACACCCTGCACTGATCCACCGCCTTCGGGAGCAAGCCCCCTCCCACAGTTTGATCTGTGTGCATTCAGGAATTGAGGAGTGATTGCATGAGTATTTTGCGCAACATGACTGGCCTGCTTCTGGTCAGCGCGCTGCTCTGTGCCGGCCCCTTGGCGCTGGCTGGCGGCAGTCATGCGCTGACGGTGTACGGCGAGGCGCCGAAGTATCCGGCCGGCTTCAAGCATTTCGATTTCGTCAACCCCGACGCACCCAAGGGCGGGTCGCTCAGCCGTGCGTCGATGGAGATCGGTCAGTACAACTACATCACGCCGTATGCCGATCAGGGCATTTCGGTGGTGCAGGTCAATGATTGGGTGTACGCGCCGCTGGCGTTCCGTTCGCTGGACGAGCCCTACACGGTTTACGCCTTGGTCGCGCAGCAGATCGAGCGCGATCCCGAAGGTTTGTGGGTGCGTTTCACCCTCAACCCCAAGGCACGTTTTGCCGACGGCACGCCGATCACCGCCGAAGACGTGCGCTACACATTCAACCTGCTGATGACCAAGGGCAGCCTGAGCTATCGGCAGCAATACGCCGACGTGCAGGACGTGCTTATCGAAGGCCCGCAACAGGTGCGTTTCACCTTCAAGAACAACCTCAATCGCACCCTGGCGCTGGATCTGGCGACGCTGCGCGTGCTGCCCGAGCATTGGTGGAAAACCCGTGACTTCGCCAATGGCGGCGGTTTCGAGCCACCGCTGGGCAGCGGCCCGTATCGGGTGAGCAAGGTCGACGCCGGGCGCAGCATCAGTTTCCAGCGCGATCCGGACTGGTGGGGCAAGGACCTGCCGGTGAGTCGCGGCATGTACAACTTCGACAGCCTGACGGTGAATTTCTACGGCGACACCGACGTCGCTCGCCAGCTGCTGCAGGCCGGTGCGTTCGACTACAACCGCGAGTTCTCCTCCTCGGGTTACGTGGTTGGCTACGACAGCCCGGCCCTGCGCGACGGGCGCTTGCAGAAAGCCATTCTGGCGCCGCAGAAACCCACGGCCGCGCAAGGTTTTGTGTTCAATCTGCAGAATCCGATGTTTCAGGACCGCCGCGTACGCGAGGCGATCAGCCTGCTATGGGATTTCGAGTGGACCAACAAACAGATGATGCGCGGCTTTTACGTGCGTCAGAACAGCTTCTGGCCCAAGAGCGAAATGGCCGCCAGCGCCCTGCCCGACGCCGAGGAATTGAAGATTCTCGAACCGCTGCGCGGCAGGGTGCCCGACGAGGTTTTCACCACCGTCTATGAAGCACCGAAAACCGATGGCAGCGGCTACATCCGCGACAAGCAACTGCAAGCGCTGAAGCTGCTCGCCGAAGCCGGTTGGACGGCGAAAAACAATCATCTGGTCAACGCTGCCGGGGAGCCGCTGGAGTTCACCTTTCTCGACGGTCAGGGCGGCTTCGATCGCATGCTGCTGCCGTTCAAGCGCACCCTCGCGCAGATCGGCATCACGCTCAATTTGCGCCGCATCGATTCAGCGCAATACATCAACCGCCTCAACGCCCGCGACTACGACATGATCGTCTGCGCTTTCCCGCGCAGCGGCGACCCGATCGTCTCCCCGGGCCGCGAGTTGTACAGCCTCTATGCCTCGCAAAGTGCCACGCAAGTCGGCAGCTCTAACGCAATGGTGCTGGCCGATCCGGCGGTCGATCAACTGATTGACGGGCTGGTCCAGGCCAACAGCCGCGAAGCCATGGTGCATTACGCCCGCGCCCTCGACCGGGTCCTGCAATGGGGTTACTACATGATTCCCAACTACTACTCCAAAGGCACGCCGACGGTGTATCAGAACCGCTTCGGCATGCCGGCCGTGCAACCCTCGTATGACGAAGGTCTCAACACCTGGTGGGAAGTCTCGGCCAAGCCACTGACGACTCAGCAAATGAGCGCTCAGCTTGCGGGAGGCCAATGACATGCTGCGTTATCTGAGTCGCCGTTTGCTGCTGATCATCCCTACGCTGCTGTGCATTCTGGTGGTGAATTTTCTTATCGTGCAGGCCGCACCCGGCGGGCCGGTGGAACAAGCCATCGCCCGCCTGCAAGGCTTCGGCGGACACAGCATGGGCGGTGGCGGCGAAGTGGCGGCGGTCGGGGGTGCCGGGCGCAGCAGCCGAGGTCTGGATCCGGCGCTGATCGAAGAAATCAAACACCATTACGGCTTCGACAAACCGCTGCACGAACGTCTATGGCTGCTGCTGAAAAACTACGCGCAACTGGATCTGGGCAACAGCTTCTTTCGCGGCGCCAAGGTCACCGACCTGATCGTGCAGAAACTGCCGGTGTCGTTGTCGCTGGGCCTGTGGGCAACGTTGATCACCTACCTGATTTCGATTCCGCTGGGCATTCGCAAGGCAATCAGAAACGGCAGCGCCTTCGATGTCTGGAGCAGCACCGCAATCATCGTCGGTTATGCGATGCCGGCGTTTCTCTTCGCCATTCTGTTGATCGTGGTGTTCGCCGGCGGCAGCTACGTCAATTGGTTTCCGGTGCAGGGGCTGGTCTCGGATAACTTCGACAGCCTCGGCACATTGGGCAAGGTCGGCGATTATCTCTGGCACCTGGTGCTGCCGGTTACAGCGCTGGTGATCGGCGGTTTCGCCACGCTGACGATCCTGACCAAGAACAGCTTTCTCAACGAGATCAGTCGCCCGTACGTGATCACCGCACGGGCCAAGGGCCTGACCGAACGCCGCGTGCTCTACGGCCATGTGTTCCGCAACGCCATGTTGTTGGTGGTGGCCGGTGTGCCGTCGGCGCTGATCGAGGTGTTTTTCGCCGGTTCCTTGCTGATCGAAACCATCTTCAACCTCGATGGCCTCGGGCGCATGAGCTACGAGGCGGCGGTGTCGCGGGATTACCCGGTGGTGTTCGGTGCGTTGTTCCTGTTCACCCTGTTCGGCCTGTTGATCAAGCTGATCGGCGACCTCTGCTACACCCTGCTCGACCCGCGCATCGATTTCTCGGCGAGGACTGCCTGATGTTCACACTGTCGCCTCTGAGCCAGCGCCGCATCGCGCAATTCAAGGCCAACCGCCGTGGGCGCTGGTCACTGTGGCTGTTTATCGGCCTGTGCCTGATCTGCTTCGGTGGCGAGCTGATCGCCAACGACAAGCCGCTGGTGATCCGCTATCACCACGCCTTTTACTTTCCGATCCTCAGCGATTACCTGGAAACCGATTTCGGCGGCGAGCTGCCGTTTCAACCGGATTACGCCAGCAGCTATGTTCACAAGCTGATTGAGGATCAGGGCGGCTGGATGCTGTTTCCGCCGATCCCGTTCAGCTACGACACGGTCAACTACGACCTCACCGAACCGGCGCCCAGTCCGCCGTCTTCGAGCAATTGGCTGGGCACCGATGATCAGGCTCGCGACGTTCTGGCGCGGGTGATTTTCGGCACGCGGATCTCGATTCTGTTCGCGCTGATCCTCACCGCCATCAGCGCGTTGATCGGCATTGTCGCCGGGGCTTTGCAGGGCTACTACGGCGGCTGGGTCGATTTGCTCGGGCAGCGCGTCCTGGAAATCTGGTCGGGGTTGCCGGTGCTGTACCTGCTGATCATTCTGTCCGGCTTCGTCTCGCCGAGTTTCTGGTGGTTGCTGGGAATCATGGCGCTGTTTTCCTGGCTGGCACTGGTCGATGTGGTGCGCGCCGAGTTCCTCCGTGGGCGCAATCTGGAGTACGTGAAAGCCGCGCGGGCGCTGGGCCTGACCGACAGCGAACTGATGCGCCGACACATTTTGCCGAACGCGATGACCTCCACCCTCACCTACCTGCCGTTCATTCTCACCGGCGCCATCGCCACCCTGACCGCGCTGGACTTTCTCGGCTTCGGCATGCCCGCCGGCACCGCGTCGCTGGGCGAGTTGATCGGCCAGGCCAAGCGCAATCTGCAAGCCCCCTGGCTGGGGCTGACAGCGTTTTTTGCCTTGGCGCTGATTTTGTCGCTGCTGGTTTTTATTGGTGAGGCCTGCCGTGATGCGTTTGATCCCAGGAGCTGAGATGAACGATAACCTGATCGAAATTCGTGACCTGCGCGTGGCCTTCGCCGGCCAGGAGGTGGTGCACGGTGTGAACCTAGATATTCGCCGTGGCGAGTGTCTGGCGCTGGTCGGCGAGTCCGGCTCGGGCAAGTCGGTGACGGCGCATTCGATCCTGCGCCTGCTACCGGGCAAGAGCGTTAGCAGCAGCGGCGCGATTCGCTATAACGGCGTCGATTTGCTGCACGCCAGCGAACAGCAGATGCGCGGTCTGCGCGGCAATCGCATTGCGATGATTTTCCAGGAGCCAATGACCTCGCTGAACCCGTTGCACACGGTGGAAAAACAGATCAGCGAAGTATTGGAAATCCACAAGGGCCTCAAGGGCCGCGCCGCTCGTGTACGGACGCTCGAACTGCTGGAACTGGTTGGTATTCGCCAACCGTTACAACGTCTGAAAGCCTATCCGCATCAGCTCTCCGGCGGTCAGCGGCAACGGGTGATGATCGCCATGGCGCTGGCCAACGAGCCGGAACTGCTGATTGCCGATGAGCCGACCACGGCGCTGGACGTGACCGTACAACAGAAAATTCTCGAACTGCTGATCGAACTGCAGCAGCGCCTGGGCATGTCGTTGTTGCTGATCAGTCACGACCTCAATCTGGTACGGCGCATCGCTCAGCGGGTGTGCGTGATGCGTCAAGGCGAGATCGTTGAACAGGCCGATTGCGAAACGCTGTTTCGTGCGCCGCAGCACCCCTACAGTCGTTTGTTGATCGAAGCTGAGCCGAGCGGCGCGCCGGTGCCCAGTGAGTACGAGCACAACCTGCTGGAAGTCGATGATTTGAAGGTGTGGTTTCCCCTGCCGAAAAAATTCTTCAGCCGCCAGCAGGATTACATCAAAGCGGTGGACGGGGTCAGTTTCACTCTGCAACGCGGCAAGACCCTGGGGATTGTCGGCGAGTCGGGTTCGGGCAAGTCGACGCTGGGGCAGGCAATCCTGCGACTGGTCGAATCAGAGGGCAATATCCGGTTCGGTAACAAGCAACTGAGCCTGCTCAATCAGCGTCTGATGCGCCCGTTGCGCCGGCAGATTCAGATGGTGTTCCAAGACCCGTTCGGCAGCCTCAGCCCGCGCATGTCGGTGCAGCAGATCATTGCCGAAGGCCTGCTGACCCATGGCATCGGCAGCGAGGCCGAGCGCGAGGCAGCGGTGATTCGCGTGCTTGAGGAAGTCGGCCTCGATCCGCAGAGCCGCCATCGTTACCCACACGAGTTTTCCGGCGGCCAGCGCCAGCGCATCTCCATCGCCCGCGCACTGGTGCTGGAACCGGCGCTGATCCTGCTCGACGAACCGACCTCGGCGCTGGATCGCACGGTACAGAAGCAAGTGGTGGAGTTGTTGCGCCAGTTGCAGATCAGGCACGGGCTGACTTATCTGTTCATCAGCCATGATCTGGCGGTGGTGCATGCGCTGGCGCATGACTTGATGGTGATCAAGGATGGCAGGGTCGTGGAACAAGGATCGTCGCGGGAGATCTTCGCCGCGCCGCAACATCCGTACACCCAAGAGTTACTGAAAGCCTCGGGCCTCAAGCCTTACAGAGAGCCTTGTGGGAGCGAGCCTGCTCGCGAATGCGGTGCATCAGTCACATAAGTGCTGGCTGACCCGACGCTTTCGCGAGCAGGCTCGCTCCCACAGGTTTGATCGGTGGTGTTTAAAATTTATTTTTCCGGCACGGCATCCAATCCCCTCCGCCACGGGTAGTCCTTGTAACAGCCCACTCTGGTGCTGTCAGCGCCCTACCCTTTTCGGAGAATCATCGGATGAACATCACCCAGCTGATTGGCTTCACCGGTTTGCTCGCTTTCACCGCCAGCACGTTTGCCCAGAGCAGTTATCCCGACGCGATCAAAGTGCCGGACGGGCACAGGATTGCCCTGGAAACCACCGGGGTTGGCGAGATCACCTACGAATGCCGCGACAAGCCCAATATGGCCGGGCAGACCGAGTGGACTTTTGTCGGGCCGAAAGCGGTGCTCAATGATCGCAGCGGCAAACAGGTCGGCACCTACTTCGGCCCACCGGCGACCTGGCAAGCGAAAGACGGATCGAAAGTCACCGGCACGCAACTGGCCGTGGCACCGTCGAGCCCGGGCAACCTGCCCTATCAACTGGTCAAGGCCAATCCGGCCGAGGGCAAAGGCGCGATGACCGGGGTCAGCTACATCCAGCGTGTTGCGCTCAAGGGCGGCGTAGCGCCGGGCAGTGAGTGCACCATGGCGAACAAGGGCAAGCAGGAAATGGTGAAGTACCAGGCGGATTATATTTTCTGGGCGGCGAACTGATATCTCGATCCCAGCACAAATCCCTGTAGGAGTGAGCCTGCTCGCGATAGCGGTATGTCAGTGAACGATCTGCCGGCTGACACAGCGCTATCGCGAGCAGGCTCACTCCTACAAGTGGGACTGTGTGATTCTGGAGAATGTGAGCTAGATTGCACGCCATGCCTTTAGCCGAATCCGTTTTCGATTACGAAGCCCGCCTCGCTGCCTGTGCCCGGGGCGAGCGGGCGGCCTTGCGCGATTTGTATGTGCAGGAAGGCCCGCGCCTGCTCGGTGTGGCCAAGCGGCTGGTGCGCGATACGGCGCTGGCAGAGGACATCGTGCATGAGGCGTTCATCAAGATCTGGAATGGCGCCGCCGGGTTCGACCCGGCGCGCGGTTCGGCGCGAGGCTGGATGTTCAGCGTGACCCGGCATCTGGCCTTGAATCAGCTGCGCAGGCAAAGTCGGGAAACGCCCTTCAGCGAAGAACATGAGGCAACGGCGCCTGATGAGTTGGCCGATGTTCACTCGGCGCGCATCCATCGCTGCCTCGAGCAACTGGAACCGCAGCGGCGCAGCTGTATCCTCCACGCCTACGTCGACGGTTACAGCCATGCGCAGATTTCCGCACGCCTCGACACGCCGCTGGGCACGGTCAAAGCGTGGATCAAGCGCAGCCTCAATGCTTTGCGGGAGTGCATGGGATGACCGGCGAATCAGCGCAGGACCGGGATGAACTGGCCGGCGAATACGTGCTTGGCACGCTGTCGTTCGAGCAGCGCATCGAGGTGCAACGGCGTTTGCCCGACGAGCCCGAATTGCGGGCAGCCGTGGATGCCTGGGAACGGCGGCTGCTGGAGCTGACCGATCTGGCCGAGCCACAGCAACCCTCGGCGCAGCTGTGGCCTCGCATCGAACGCAGTCTCGAACGGCTGACGGTGAGCAAACCGCTGACTTCGTGGTGGAACCTGCTGCCGCTGTGGCGCGGTCTGAGCGCCGCCGGTCTGGCGGCGACATTGATTCTCGGCACGATCCTGCTGACCCAGACTGCGCCGAAACCGAGTTATCTGGTGGTGCTGGTGGCGCCGCAGGACAAGGCGCCGGGTTGGGTGATTCAGGCGAGCGATTCCCGGGAGATCCAGTTGATTCCGCTGGGCGTGGTCGAGGTGCCGGCGGACAAGGCGCTGGAGTTCTGGACCAAGGCTGACGGCTGGTCGGGGCCGGTTTCCCTGGGTCTGGTCAAACCGGGGCAGGCTTTGTCGGTGCCGCTGGACAAATTGCCGCCGCTGCAGCCCAACCAACTGTTCGAGCTGACGCTGGAAGGCGCGAGCGGCTCGCCGATCGGCAAACCGACGGGGCCGATTCAGGCGATCGGGCGTGCGGTCAAAGTCTTGTAGTGTGCCCTGTAGGAGCTGCCGAAGGCTGCGATCTTTTGATTTTTCTTAGAATCAAGATCAAAAGATCGCAGCCTTCGGCAGCTCCTACATCAATCATCATCGACGTCGATGTTCACCATCACGGCAATGAAGTTCTCATAAAAAATTCCGGGCGTAACATCGGCTCCATACCAACCAACAACACCCCGGAGCACACCATCATGAAACGCCAGACTCTTCTCAGCATCGCTTTCTCGGTTTTCGCAGTTAACGCTTTTGCCGCCACCCCGGCGCACACCATGATCGCCGAAGGCGGCTCGGACAAACTGATCGAAAGCCGTCTGGCCGAAGGCGGTTCGGATCGTCTGATCGAACGCCGCGTTGCCGAAGGTGGTTCGGATCGTCTGATCGAACGTCGCGTTGCTGAAGGTGGCGCTGATCGCCTGATCGAACGTCGTGTTGCTGAAGGAGGCTCGGATCGTCTGATCGAACGCCGTGTTGCCGAAGGTGGTGCTGATCGTCTGATCGAACGCCGTGTTGCCGAAGGTGGCTCGGATCGTCTGATCGAACGCCGTGTTGCCGAAGGTGGTGCTGATCGTCTGATCGAACGCCGTGTTGCCTGATGCATGACTGCAAGCGCAACACCGCAGAGAAACCCGGCTCCCGCAGCCGGTTTTTTTATGTCTGCGTGTTTTATCCGGCCTTGGCCATGCAGCGTTTGTAGCGCTCGTCCACGCGTTTGGCGAACCACGCTGTGGTGAGTTTGCGGGTGATCTTCGGGCTCTGCAGCACGATCCCCGGCAATAGCGCACGCGGTAATGCCTTGCCTTCGGCTCGCTCCGCCAGTTCGAACACGCGCTGATAGAGTTTGGTCTCTTCGAATTCCAGGGTTTTGCCCTTCTCCAGTTGATCGCGAATCGTCGGGTTGCGCATGCCCAGCGACTTGCCGAGGGTGCGCACCGCCAGTTCAGTGCTGCCGGGCATGATCGAATCGTAGCGGATCAGGTCGCCGTCCAGGGTCAGCGGAATGCCGGACGCGCGACTGACCGCGTTCTGAAACGCAGCATTGCGGCTGGCGTACCAGCCGGCGTTGAAATCGGCGAAACGATACAGCGGCTCGCGGTAATTCACCGGATAGCCGAGCAAATGGGCGATGCCGAAGTACATGCCGCCGCGCCGGCTGAACACTTCACGGCGAATCGAGCCGTCCACCGGATACGGGTAATCCTTGGCGTGCTCTTCAGCGAATTCGATGCTGACCTGCATTGGCCCGCCGGTGTGCACCGGGTTGAAGCCGCCGAACAGGGTGCGCCCCATCGGAACCATGCCGATGAAGTCATCGAAAATCGCGCTCAGTTCCTTTTCACTGCGCGCTGCATTCAGGCGTTCGCTGTAGGTCTTGCCGTTGGGCGAGCGCACTTGCAGAGCGCCGCTGACCAACAAGCTGGGGATGTGCACCTTGGCGGCGCGGCGATCGATCTCGTCGCGGGCAATCTTGCCCAGACCGGGCACCGTCGGATCGGCCTGGAAAGTGGATTCCTGTTCCGCCACGGCCAGTACCGAACAGAGATTTTGCGTGGTGGTATTGATGCCCTGCGCGGCGAACGCGGCGTAGATGTCCGTGGCCCAGCCTTGGCGATCAGCGGTTTTCGCCGGCAGCAAGCGGACGATTTCCGCTTTCACTTCGGCCGGCGGGCGCGGTGCCGGTTCGTTGCTGCGCTGGCTGGCGCAACCGGCGAGCAGCAGCAAGGCGCTGAGTGTGGCGAGTAATCTTGAGGGGTGCATCGTTGCTCCTTCCAGTCCGGTGTGCCGCGTTCCCCCTGCAAGCCCACAAATCCTCTGGCGAGGGAGCTTGCTCCCGCTGGGCTGCGGAGCGGCCCCGAATCCTGCCATCCGCGTCAACCAGAAACAACCGGGAGTCCAGGATTGCGACGGCTGCGCCGCCGAGCGGGAGCAAGCTCCCTCGCCACAATGTGCAGCTCTTACGGGGCTGATGACAAACTGATTGCAAAACGTTACTGCGAAACCCTATCATTTGCGCCTGGAGTCGCATTAGCGCAAGGAGTTCCGCGCCGCCCTTATTTTATTCATTGGCCGCTCGCCTCCAGGTATCCGACATGCCCGCTTCAGCTCGACTCGGCGCTCCGTTCCGCCCGACTTTGCTTGCCCTGCTATGTTCCCTGACCGTTACCGCCCACGCCGCTGAAGACAACAGCAAAGAGCTCGTGCTCGACGACGTCAACATCAACGCCCAGGCCCCAACCCCCAACGCCCTGCCCCCGGTCTACGCTGGCGGTCAGGTTGCACGCGGCGGCCAATTGGGCGTGCTGGGCAATCAGGACATGATGGACGTGCCATTCAGCGCGGCGTCCTACACCGAGCAACTGATCCAGGACCAGCAGGCGGAAAACGTTGCCGATGTGCTGCTCAACGATTCCTCGGTGCGCCAGGCCTCGGGCTTCTCCAACCAGGCGCAGGTCTTCATGATTCGCGGCCTGCCACTCAATGGCGATGATATTTCCTATAACGGCCTGTACGGCGTCTTGCCCCGGCAGATCATTTCCACCGATGCACTGGAACGCGTGGAAGTGTTCAAAGGCCCGAACGCCTTCATCAACGGCGTGACCCCGACCGGTTCCGGCATCGGCGGCGGCGTCAACCTGCAACCAAAACGCGCCGGCGATGTGCCGCTGCGCCGTTACACCACCGACATCAACAGCGAAGGCCGCATCGGTCATCACTTCGATATCGGCCAGCGCTTCGGTGAAGACAATCGCTTCGGCGCGCGGGTCAACCTGTCGCAGCGCGAAGGCGACACCGGCATCGATCACGAGAACCAGCGCTCGAAACTGTTCGCCATCGGTCTGGATTATCGCGGCGATGCGCTGCGGCTTTCCGGCGACTTTGCCTATCAGAAAGAACGCGTCAACGGTGGCCGCAGCTCGGTCAACCTCGGTACCGCCACGCACCTGCCGGACGCGCCATCGGCCGATACCAACTACGCGCCGAAGTGGGGCTACACCGATATCGAAGACACTTTCGGCATGCTCCGCGCCGAGTACGACCTCAACGACAACTGGACCGCCTACGCCGCCGGTGGCGCCAAGCACACCCGTGAAGTCGGCCGCTACAACTCGACCACGCTGGTCGGCAACAACGGCGCATCGTTCACCACCGGCTCGTTCGTGCCCCATGACGAGGACAACACCAGCGTCATGGCCGGCCTCAACGGCAAATTCAACACCGGCCCGGTCAGCCACAAGCTGAATTTCGGCCTGACCGGGATCTGGGCTGAGCAGCGCAGTGCCTATGACTTCGACCTGACGCGCTACTCGAACAACATCTATCACCCGATCACGCCGCCGGCACCGGTCGGCAACTTCGCTGGCGGCGATCTCAACGATCCGGGCATCGTCGGCAAGACCTTCAACCGCAGCGTGGCGATCTCCGACACCCTCGGTTTCTTCGACGATCGCCTGCTGGTCACCGCAGGCCTGCGTCGCCAGCAACTGGTGGTGCAGGGTTACAGCTACGCCAGCTACGGCAGCGGCCCGCGCTCGTCGAGCTACGACGAATCGATCACCACGCCGGTGTACGGCATCGTGTTCAAGCCGTGGGAGCATGTGTCGATCTACGCCAACCACATCGAGGGCCTGGCGCAGGGTCCGACCTCGCCGACCAGCTCCGGCGGTTTCCGCGTGACCAACGGCAACGAAGTCTACGCACCGAAACGCTCCAAGCAGACCGAGGTGGGCGTGAAAGTCGACATGGGCACCTACGGCGCAAGTCTGGGTGTTTACCGCATCGAACAGCCAAGCGATGGCTACTGCGAAATCAACGGTCCGACCACTTGCACCTACGTCCGTGAAGGCGAACAGATCAACAAAGGCGTGGAAATGAACGTGTTCGGCGAGCCGATCGATGGCCTGCGCCTGATCAGCGGCCTGACCCTGATGGACACCGAACTGAAAAACACCCTCAACGGTGCCAACGACGGCAACCACGCCATCGGCGTGCCGACCTTCCAGTTCAACGCTGGCGTGGATTGGGACGTGCCGGGTCTGCAAGGCGTCGCGCTGAATGCGCGAATGCTGCGCACCGGCGGGCAATACGCCGACGCGGCGAACAACCTCAGCCTGCCAACGTGGAACCGCTTCGACGCAGGTGCGCGCTATGCGTTCAAGGTGTCGGAGAAAGACGTGACGCTGCGTTTCGGCGTTGAGAACGTGGCGAACAAGAAGTACTGGGAATCGGCTCAGGGCGGGTACCTGACCCAGGGTGAACCGCGGGTGGCGAAGCTGTCCGGGACGATTGATTTCTAAGCACTAAAAAGATCAAAAGCCCCTCACCCTAACCCTCTCCCAGAGGGAGAGGGGACTGACCGAGATGTTCTCTCGAACTACGCCGACCTGAAATATCCAGTCGAACTCAGGACTTGAAAAGCCCCCGATCGGCTCCCTCTCCCTCGGGAGAGGGCTGGGGTGAGGGGTTGCAGCCGTGCAGCCCATTCCCGGGTATGCACAAAACAGCCGCCCTGTCCCGTCCGGCCGACCACACTGGCCACCCTCTCCCGCTGATCCATACTTGCTGCACAGCCACAGGAGGACAGCCCCATGAACCGCAGCGACGTGCTGATCATCGGCGCCGGCCCGACCGGTCTGGTCCTGGCGCTGTGGTTGAGCAGACTCGGCGTGCGCGTGCGCATCATCGACAAGACTACAGCGCCCGGCACTACTTCCCGCGCTTTGGCCGTGCAAGCGAGAACCCTCGAGCTGTATCGCCAACTCGACTTGGCCGACACCATCGTGCGTCGTGGCCATCAGGTCGCGGCGGCGAACTTCTGGGTCAACGGCAAACCGGTCGCCCAGTTGCCACTCAAGCGCATCGGCGAAGGCCTCACTCCCTACGCCTTCGTCGAAATTTTCCCGCAGGACGAGCACGAACGGCTGCTGCTCGAGCGCCTTGAAGATTACGGCGTCAGCGTCGAGCGCAATACCGCGCTGGAGAGCTTCGAGGACACCGGCGACACCATCACCGCGCATCTGCGCCTGCCCGATGGCCAGCAGGAAGTCTGTCAGGCCTGTTATCTGGCCGGTTGCGACGGCGCCCGTTCGGTAGTGCGCAAAACCCTCGACACCGACTTCCCCGGCGGCACCTATCAGCAGATTTTCTACGTCGCCGATGTCACGGCCAGCGGCCCGGCGCTCAATGGCGAGCTGCATCTGGATCTGGACGAAGCGGACTTTCTCGCGGTGTTCCCACTGGCCGGCGAAGGCCGCGCGCGACTGATCGGCACGGTGCGTGACGAACGCGCCGAGCGTGCCGAAACCCTGCAATTTTCCGACGTCAGCAGCCGCGCCATCGAGCATCTGAAAGTGCATATCGAAGACGTGCACTGGTTCTCCACCTACCGCGTGCATCACCGGGTGGCCGAACACTTCCGTGATGGCCGGGCATTTATGCTCGGCGATGCCGCCCACGTACACAGCCCCGCCGGCGGCCAAGGCATGAACACCGGCATCGGCGATGCGATCAATCTGGCCTGGAAGCTCGCCGCCGTACTCAGCGGTGGTGCCGAACCGAAACTGCTCGACACCTACGAAACCGAGCGCATCGCCTTCGCTCGCCGACTGGTCTCCACCACCGACAAGGTCTTCAGTTTCGTCACCGCCGAGGGGCGCATGGCCGACCTGCTACGCATGCGTGTGGCGCCGTTTCTGCTTCCGAAAATGGCCGCGTTCGAAGCAAGCCGCGAGTTCCTCTTTCGCACCGTCTCGCAAGTCACCCTCAACTATCGCGGCATGCCGCTGAGTCAGGGCGAAGCCGGCCATGTGCACGGCGGCGACCGCTTGCCGTGGGCGCATGATGGCGAAGGAGATAATTTCGGGCCGCTCCGGCAACCGTGCTGGCAGGTGCATGTCTACGGCGACACCAGCGACGAGATGATCGCCTGGTGCGCCGAACATCACTTGCCGCTGCACGTCTTCGACTGGCGCCCGGCGTTTGAAACAGCCGGATTGGGCCGCAACGGCTTTTACCTGCTGCGCCCGGATACCTATGTGGCGATTGCCGAAAACAGTGCCGATCCAAAAGTGATCGAGCGCTACTTCCGCGATCACGGCATCCGCCCGTTCTTCAACTGACACACCACAACCCCCTGTAGGAGTGAGCCTGCTCGCGATAGCGTTGTGTCAGTCGAGAAAAATCATGTCTGACACACCGCTATCGCGAGCAGGCTCACTCCTACAGTCTGGATTTGTGCTGGGCTTAGATCCCGGCGAGCGCCAGATCCATCGCAAAGTAAGTGAAGATCAGATCCGCGCCCGCACGCTTGATGGCGCCAAGGCTTTCGCGCACCACGCGATCTTCATCGATCGCCCCGGCCTGGGCACCGAACTTGATCATCGCGTACTCGCCGCTGACCTGATACGCCGCCAATGGCAGGTTCGAAGCCTGACGAATGTCACGGATGATGTCGAGGTAGGCGCCAGCCGGTTTGACCATCAGCGCATCCGCGCCTTCCTGCTCATCGAGCAGCGATTCGCGCAGGGCTTCGCGACGATTCATCGGGTTCATCTGATAGCTCTTGCGATCACCCTTGAGCGCGCTGCCGCCGGCCTCGCGGAACGGACCGTACAGCGCAGAAGCGAATTTGGTCGAGTAGGCCATGATCGGAATCTGCGTGAAACCGGCCGCGTCCAGCGCCTGGCGAATCGCGCGCACCTGGCCATCCATTGCTGCCGACGGTGCGATTACGTCAGCCCCGGCGCGAGCGGCGGCCACGGCTTGCTTGCCAAGATTGATCAGGGTCTGGTCGTTGTCGACCTCGTGATTGTGCATCACACCGCAATGGCCGTGGTCGGTGTACTCGCAGAAGCAGGTGTCGGACATCACGATCATTTCCGGCACGGCATCCTTGGCGATGCGCGACATGCGCGAGACCAGGCCGTCTTCGCGCCAGGTGTCGCTGCCGCTGGCGTCGAGATGATGGGACACGCCAAAGGTCATCACCGACTTGATCCCGGCACGGGCATAGCGCTCGATTTCACTGGCCAGTTTGCGCTCGGGGATGCGCTGCACGCCGGGCATGCTGGTGATCGGCACGAAGTCGTCGATCTCTTCCTCGACGAATATCGGCAGCACCAGATCGTTGAGGCTGAATTCGGTTTCCTGGAACAGACTGCGCAGGCTCGCATTGCGGCGCAGACGGCGGGGACGTGCTTCGGGGAACTGACTGGACATGGGGCCTTTCCTGAAAACAGCGGATGAGACGAAAGTCGTAGGGGGCGCAGCTTATGCCTTGCGGCGGGTGCGGGACAAACCTGGATCGGCCAAGAGAGCGTTACCGGGCTTGCAATAATCGATAAAACGCAACAAATCCCCTGTAGGAGTGAGCCTGCTCGCGATAGCAGTGTGTCAGACATAAATTTCTCCACTGATACACCGCTATCGCGAGCAGGCTCACTCCTACAAAAGGAAACGCGGTGAGTCAGGAAGGAATGGTCAGGCCGCGGATGACTGCCGGGCGAGCGAGGAACCGCTCCAGCACCCGAGTGACGTTGGGGAAATTCTGAATCCCGACCAGATCCCCTGCCTCATAGAAGCCGAGCAGATTCCGCACCCACGGGAACGTGGCGATATCGGCGATGGTGTAGCGCTCGCCCATGATCCAGTCGCGGCCTTCAAGGCGGGTGTTGAGCACGTTCAACAGGCGTTTGCTCTCCTCGACATAGCGGTCACGCGGGCGCTTGTCCTCGTAATCCTTGCCAGCGAATTTGTTGAAGAAACCGAGCTGGCCGAACATCGGGCCGATGCCGCCCATCTGCCACATCAGCCATTGAATGGTCTCGTAGCGCAGCGCGCCTTCCTGAGCGAGCAACTGGCCGCTCTTGTCGGCCAGATAAATCAGGATCGCGCCGGATTCGAACAGCGGCAGCGGCTGATCTTCCGGGCCATGCGGGTCGAGGATCGCCGGGATCTTATTGTTCGGGTTCAGCGAGAGAAACTCCGCCGAGGTCTGGTCGTTGGTGTCGAAGCCGACGCGGTGCGGCTCGTACGGCAGGCCGATCTCTTCGAGCATGATCGACACTTTGACGCCGTTGGGGGTCGGCAGGGAGTAGAGCTGAATCCAGTCCGGGTACTGCGCCGGCCATTTCTGAGTAATCGGGAATGCAGACAGATCGGTCATTGGAAGCATCCAGTCACAAATTGAAAGCCGATCATAATGTAGGCCCGGGTTGGCGCCTACACGAACCGTAACATCCTGTCGCTAACCTGCCTGCATGCCCGCAAAGGTTGCCGTTAGAGTGCTGCGCACTGGCCCGGATCGAACCAAACGGGCATTACAGGACTCTGAGCTATGCCTTTCTCGCAGAGGAAGCTGTTCACGACAGGGAAACACCCGGTGCTGGGAGCCCGCGGTGCCAAGGTTTGTCAGCCTTAACCGATTTTGCTGAAGAATCTTCGAATTGATGACGAACCTGATGAGTTTCGCCAAACGTTTCAAACATCGCGCGTACGTGGCCCTGCCCTCCCTGCTGGCAGTCAGTGCGCTTTTTCTCTCCCTCGAATCCAGTGAAAGCCGCGCGCAACCGGCGGACGGCACGCAGACCCTGGTGTTCCTGCGTCATGCGGAAAAACCCGAAGGCGGCTTAGGCCAGCTCAACTGCCAGGGCCTGAACCGCGCCATCGATCTGTCGACACTGCTGCCGGAAAAATTCGGCAAGGCCGACTACGTGTTCGCCGCCAACCCGACACGCAACGTTGAAGAAGGCGAGCTGGACAACTCCTACAGCTACATTCGCCCGCTGATGACCATCAGCCCGGCCGCGATCAAGCTTGGCTTGCCGGTGAACATCGAGTTCTCCGCCAACGACACCAGCGATCTGGCCCGCGAACTGCTGGACGAGAAATACCACAACTCGACGATCTACACCGCCTGGTCACACGGCTATCTGCCGGAGCTGATCAACAAGGTCGCCGGCAATGCGGTGGGCGAGCGGCAGAAGATCACCGATGACTGGGCTGGAGACGACTTCGACTCGCTGTACGTGCTCACCCTGAAGTGGCACAACGGCAAGGCCAGTCTGCAGAGCCATAGCTACAAGCAGGGGCTGGATAATGGCAAGGACACCTGCCCGACCTGAGTTTTTTATCGCCTGACCTGGCCCTATCGCGAGCAGGCTCACTCCTACATTTGGAACGCGTTCCACCTGTAGGAGTGAGCCTGCTCGCGATGAGGCCGGTACAACCGACGCTAAATCCTCTGACTCACCCGCTCGCGCAAATACTCGATCACCGCCTGACGCTCCCCGGCGAACTCGATCCGCCCGCCCTTCTTCTCGCGCTGGAACACATACATCGGGTCGTAGTACTCACGCAGCAACACGCTTGTCCAATCGCGAAACAGCTCGACCGAACCGCTACGGGCCTGTTCGGCCAGTGCCGCCTCCATCTGCCCGTACAGTCGTTGATAGCGCTCGCCACCCAGGCGACGCTGAATATTGTTCAGGCTGGCAATCAATCGCTCGGCATATAGGGCGAAACCCACCTGCTCGCCATGCAACGCGACGAACTCGGCGTGCAGGTCAATCACGTAATCCTGGAGGATTCGCTCGACCCGATTCTCAAGGCTGTCTTCAAGCCAGACCAGCGGTGCCGCTTGCATGCCCCGGTACAGCGGCAACGGCAAGGCACAGCTGCCGACCACCCGACTCTCGTCTTCCAGGACAAATTGCCCGATCCCGCGGGCGCGCTTTTTCAGCACATCGACAGCCAGGCGATTCTCGAAATCGATGTTGCCCGGTTGCCCGGTGGCGCGCTTGCCGAAACTCGAACCGCGGTGATTGGCATGGCCTTCCAGATCCAGACCATTGCTCAACTGCACCAGCACTTCGGTCTTGCCAGTACCGGTCATGCCACCGAGCAGAACCAGATCGCATTCGGCCACAGCCTGATCGACCGTTTCCAGGAGGAACGTGCGCATGGCCTTGTAGCCACCGCCCACACGCGGGTAATCGATGCCACCTTCGTCCTTGATCCATTGCTGGACGATCTGTGAACGCAGACCACCGCGGAAACAATAGAGATAGCCGTCGGGGTGGTTACGGGCGAATTCGACCCAGCCCTGGATGCGTGCCTCCCGAACCTCGGCCGACACCAGCCGCTCACCCAGAGCAATCGCGGCTTGCTGCCCGTGCTGTTTGTAACAGGTGCCGACCTGTTCGCGCTCACGGTCGTTCATCAGCGGCTGATTGATCACACCCGGGAACGCGCCGTGGGAAAATTCAACCGGCGCACGGACATCCATCATTGGCCGGTCGTTGAGGAAAATATCGCGGTAGTCAGTGCAGTCGCGGAGCATCAGATCACCTCGACTGCGTTCGTCTGTCGCTCGACCAGTTCGCCGATCGGCTCAAGGTTCAGCCCCAGTTCGGCAGCAACGCCGAGGAACTCTTCATTGCCCTCGGGCGTGACCGCAATCAGCAGACCGCCACTGGTTTGCGGATCGCACAGCACGCGCTTGTGCAGTTCCTGCACGCGCCCGACCTTGCTCGAATAGCTGTCGAAATTGCGCAGCGTACCGCCCGGCACGCAGCCCTGATCGAGGTAGTACTCGACGCTGTCCAGACGCGGCACGCGGTCGTAGGCGATGCGCGCGGTCAACTGGCTGCCGTCGGCCATTTCCACCAGATGCCCGAGCAGGCCGAAACCGGTGACATCGGTCATCGCCGTAACGCCGGCGAGCTTGCCGAAACGGCTGCCGGGCTTGTTCAGGGTACACATCCAGTCACGGGCGACACCGACGTCGGCGGCGCGCAATTTTCCCTTCTTTTCTGCGGTAGTGAGGATGCCGATGCCCAGCGGTTTGGTCAGATACAACAGGCAACCGGCGGTGGCGGTGTCGTTGCGTTTCATGTGGCGCTTTTCCACCAGACCGGTAACGGCAAGACCGAAAATCGGCTCCGGCGCATCGATCGAATGCCCCCCCGCCAACGGTATGCCTGCGGCGTCACACACCGAGCGACCGCCACGAATCACTTCCCGCGCCACTTCCGGCGCCAGCACGTTCACCGGCCAGCCGAGAATCGCAATCGCCATCAACGGATCGCCACCCATCGCGTAGATATCGCTGATCGCGTTGGTCGCGGCGATGCGGCCGAAGTCGAACGGGTCATCGACAATCGGCATGAAGAAATCGGTGGTCGACACCACACCGCGCTCGGCATCGATCTCATACACCGCCGCGTCATCGCGCGACGCGTTGCCGACCCAGAGCTTGGGATCGAGGTTCTGTGCGCCGCTGCCGGCGAGGATCACTTCCAGCACCTGTGGGGAAATCTTGCAGCCACAACCGGCGCCATGGCTGTATTGGGTCAGACGAATCGGCTCGCTCATGGGAGAGTCTCTGGCAATGAATGGGGCGGATTCTAGCAGAGCCGGTGCAGGTGGAGACTTTCACCCTGGAACCCATTGTGGGAGCGAGCCTGCTCGCGAAAGCGGTGTGTCAGTCGGCGAATGTTTCACTGATATATCGCCATCGCGAGCAGGCTCACTCCTACATGGGTTCCGTGTGTGTGGGAATGGGCGTCAGGGCAGCAAAATGATCTTGTCGCCGCCACCCTGATTGACCTCTGCATAACGCGCCAACCCTTCCGCCAGCGGCACTTCCACCAGGCCCTGCGGCAGCGGCAAGCGATCCTCGTCGAAGAACCGCCCGAACTGCTCAAGCATCGCCGCGCATTCTTCGACGCCGTACAGCAACGAGTTGATGCCGACCACCGAGCCGCCCTTGCGATACAGCGCCAGCGCCGGCAGTTGCACGTGGCCGTCGACCGGGGCGGCGATGATGGCGATGCGGCCGAAGGTGGCCAGTGCGGCGACCGAGGCCGGCAGCCAGAAACCGGTGGTATCGAAGATCACATCGGCGCCGCCGCGGTACACCGCGTTGACCTGCGCACCCAGCTCGTCAGGCTTGTCCAGTTGAATCGTCTGATAGCCCTGCTTCTGCAAATCCGCCACCTGCTCGGGCCGGCGCGCCGCGGCCAGCAATTGCGCGCCGCGCACTTTCGCCAAGGCCAATGCCGCCGTCGCCACCGCCCCGCCGCCGATCACCAGCAAGCGCGTGTCAGCGCTGACCAAGCTGCGTTCCAGCGCATCCCACGCCGTGGTGTACGGCACGCCGAGGCTGGCGGCCTGGGCGAAACTCAGATGCGCCGGTTTGTGCGCCACGCCATTGGCCGGCAGTTTGACGAATTGCGCATGGGCGCCGTCGGCGAAGAAACCCAGCTCGCGGCCGGTGCCCCAGACTTCCTGACCGATCAACGCTTGCGGTCCCTCGACCACCACCCCGGCAAAATCCCGTCCCGGTACCCGCGGCAAAGTGGTGTAAGGGAAACGACCGAGGACGTTTTTCACATCGCTGGGATTGAGGCCCGCAGCCTTGATCTGCACCAGCACTTCATCGACGCCGGGCACCGGGGTCGGCACGTCGACGAAACGCAGGGAAGACAGGTCGCCGGTCTGATCGAATTGCAACGCTTGCATGGGCACATCCACCGTGAAAAAAGGGAAATTCAGGACAACCAGCCAGCGACCAGTTGCCGGCCCATCGGCCACAACTGCTCACCGGCCAACATGCCGAGCAGACCGACCAGCGCTATGGCCGGCGGTGCGGGAGAACGGAAATCGAGCGCGCCGTAGAGCAGGCCGACGCCCAGGCCAATGGTCAGAGAAATGAGGTAGCTCATGGGGGGAACTCCGCCGCGATAAGTGATGGGCAGAGTCTAGGGAAAGGGACGGAGCGGTATCGGCCAAGGACTTCTGAATTTCGGACAAAACCAAAAGGTAACCACAACGCCCTGTAGGAGTGAGCCTGCTCGCGATAGCGGAGTGTCAGTCAACTCATCAACATCTGAAAGACCGCTATCGCGAGCAGGCTCACTCCTACAGGGGGTTGTGTTCAGCCAGTGGAGAATTGCGAAGGCGCGACGCCCAGCTCTCGGCGAAACATGTCGCTGAAGCTGCTCGGTGAATAGCCCAGTTCACGAGCGATGACGCTCACCGCCACGCCCTGAATCAACGCCGCCACCGCCGTCGCCAGTTGCACTTGGCGCCGCCATACGGCGAAGCCCATGCCGAGGCTGTCCTTGAACAACCGCGCCAGAGTGCGCACGCTGGCCCCGGCGTTTTCCGCGTGCTGCTCAAACGGGATCTCCAGTGACGGCGCGGCCATCACTGCCTGACACAGGTTCATCAGACGCCGGTCGGACTCATCCGGCAGTGGGATCTTCAGTTGCGAACGCCTTGCCCGCCGCAACTCCAGCAACGCCAGCCCGACCAGCGCCTCGTAATACTCAGCCTCGCCATCATCGCCCTGCGCCACCAGCCCGACGATCAACTCGCGCAGCAAACCGCCGACTTCGATCACCTGCACCGTCGCATCCAGCGTCGCCGCCAACGCCGGGCGCAGGTAGATATTGCGCATCTGCAAGTCCGACACCACGCGAATCCCGTGGGGCACCCCCGGCGGCAACCAGACCGCCCGCTGCGGCGGCACCACCAGTGCTTCGTGCGGGGTTTCCACCCACATCACCCCGCTCATCGCATACAGCAACTGCCCCCAGACATGCTCGTGCGGCTCGATGAACAAACCACGCGGGTACGTCCGCGCCAGCGGTTGCACGGGCACATCGGTGTCGGTCAGATCAGGGGGCGCGGCGAGGGCCATGGCGAGCGTTCACAGGGGGTTGGCGAAGCCGCCATGGTAACCAGCACGCCCCGCCCTCGCCAACGATAGATACCGTCGGACAATCCAACTGAATTTTCTCGGCACAGCGCGATCCGTTTAATACCACAGGGAGGAATACGGGCTTTATGAACAACGCAAAACTTTACGTCATCGACTACACACTGCATGGCACCCCCAAGTCGTTCATTATCCGCTCGGACAAAATGGACAACGCCGAAGCCTGGCACTGGGCAAGCTGCGACGCGGGCGTGGGTCGCATCCCGCGCTTCGGCCGCGAGAAAGTGCAAAAGACCAGCAAACCGATGGCAGAAAAATTCGGCCTGGAAAACGTCACCTGGCGCCAGACCAACTGACCCCATCGCCTTCACCGCAGGCTTGGCAATCGCAAGAGGGAATCGACGATGACCGACACTTATCACCCGGCCCGACTGGATTACGGCCTGACCACCTTCTTCGGCCAGATCAGCAAAACGGTGGATTGCGAGGTGGCACTGGAAACGGTGGCGGATGACCCCTACCGCTTCACCTTGTGCGTCCAGGCACCGGTGCCGGAGGATCTGGACCAAGCGAAGATCGTGGTGGTCAAGGTCAAGGGGCGAACGTTGCAAGGCGCGGTGAGGCACTTTGAGCGCCGAGAAGACGACAGTCTGAAAATGGAAGTGGAGCCTGATTAGGCTCCACTTTTTTTTGCCCTGATTATTTCGGATGGGCGCAACCGCAGCCCTTCATCGCACATTCTTCACCGTGCTTGTGGTGATGAGCGCAGGCCTCGCAGCAATAGTGTTTACCATGCACAGCATAGGAATGTTCGCCCTCTTTGAGGGTGCAGTTGCAGCCGGGGCAGTCGCATTTTTTATCGGACATGGGACAGACTCCTTGCGTGGTGGTTGTCTGGGGCTTGAGTGGTAAGCCGTAAGAGACAGTGTAGGAGGTGATTTTGCAGGCTGGGCAATTGATGAGAGATTGGGCGCCGCGCAGATGGCTTTCGCGAGCAGGCTCGCTCCCACAAGAACGACTTCGCGCAGCACAGACCTGCGCATGACATCAAAAGCCCCTCACCCTAGCCCTCTCCCGGAGGGAGAGGGCTAGGGTGAGGTGATTGCAAGAAACCCGCCGACGTGGAATACAGAGTCGAACGCAGATCTGAAAAGCCCAAAAATCGGCCCCCTCTCCCCCGGGAGAGGGCTGGGGTGAGGGGCGAACCCACCAGAAAAACCAAGGCAGGCACCACCCGCTCTTCACCACTCAAAACAATGAGCGCAAGCTCGAGTAGCTTTTGATCTTGATCTCAGAGCCCGTCGGCAGGCTGAGCGGAGGGATCGATCCAGGCGTGGGAGCGCAGCGACCGTACGACGCAGTCGTACACAGCGAGTGTAGGTGCAGCGAAGCAAACCGGAGCCGCTGCGCCAGGATCGGTCCCGCAGCGAAGGAACCCCGAGCCCCAGCGAGCGGGCCGAACGTAAGGGCGAAGACCTTTTGGTTCCTTTTGGGGCGTTTGCCAAAAGGGACTCGCCGTAAGGGCGAAACCGCCAGTCGCAACACCCGCAGCAACGGATATGTACACAATCAAACAAATAAAATCACTGCGCCTGCCGCGAACTCCGATACATAAACACCAGAGCCACCGCCAAACAAACCATCGCCAGCATCCGGCTCGAAGACAAGCCGATCGCCGGATTCCCCAACCAGCCAAAATTGTCGATCAACATCCCCATCCCCAACTGCCCGACAATCACCGCCACGGTCGCCACAGCCGTCCCGACCACTGGCACCGCGCCGACCATCACCATCATGTACACCACGCCAAACAGCGCCCCGGTCAACTGCCACTTCGGCACCTCCAGCAGACTCACCGCCTGCGCCGGCTCGAAAAACAGGATCAACAACCCGGTCACCACCGCACCCACGGCAAAGGTCAGCAGACTGCTACGCAGCACACCCACCGTCTCACCCAAGCGACCATTGATCGCCGCCTGAACACTCAATACCGCACCGGCCAACACCACCACCGCCAGCAAAATCACCAGACCCATCATTCACCCCCGCGCAATCAGAACCAAAGCCACCACAATCAAACCCAACGCCAGCCAGCGCTCGCCGTTGACCTTCTTGCGCGTCGCGCCGAACCAGCCGAAATGGTCGATCAGCACACTCTTGCCGACCTGCCCGGACAAAATCGCAATCATCGTCATGGCAATGCCGATGTGCGGCGTCGCCAGCGTCAGCACCACCACGTAGATCGGCCCCAGAAATCCGCCGATCAACTGCCAGCGTGGCAGTTCGGTCAGCGCCGGACCTTTTCGCGGGCCGGCGAACAGCAGCAGCAAAAACAGAATCGCCGAGCCCACGCCGAAGATGCTCAAAGTTGCCCACAAATGTCCGACCTGCTCGCCCAGCGGCCCGAGCAACCCCGCCTCCACCGACAAGCCCATGCCGGCGAGAATCACCAGCGGCAGCAACAACAGACGTAACACCGACCGCTTCACCGGTGCCGCGACCAACCCCTCATCCAACGTCTGCATACACAACCTTCCACGCTCATAAACAATGGCGCGGATTATCGGCTGGCGCCGCTGTGCGATAAATGGGAGCATCCGGACAACACTTTTGCGCAAAACGCACAGCGAGATACAGCATGCACGGGCTTAATGAACTCGGATTCAAGGCGTTACGGCTGTTTGTAGCGGTCCTCGACCACGGCAGCTTTTCCGAAGTGGCCCGCCGCGAAGGCGTGGCGCCCTCCTCTATCTCGCGGCAGATCCAGTTGATGGAGCAGGCGCTGAATCAGCAATTGCTCTACCGCCACACCCGTGCCGTCACCCCGACCGAAGCCGGGCGCACGCTCGGCCATCATGCGCGGTTGCTGCTGGTGCAATTGGAAGAAGCCGAGCAAGCGTTGCAGGAGCAGCAAAGCGAACCCACCGGACTGGTGCGGATCAACGCGCCAGTGGTGTTCGGCCAACGCCACCTGACGCCGTGGCTGGGCGAGCTCTGCGCGCGCTATCCGAAGCTGCAACTGGACATCCAGCAAACCGACCATTACGTCGATCCGTTGCAGGAAGGCGCCGATCTGCTGTTTCGCATCGGTGCGCTGCACGACTCGAGCATGCAGGCTCGGATCCTCGCTCCGCACCGCTTTCAGGTCGCCGCCAGCCCGGCCTATCTGCAGCGCCACGGCACCCCACAGCATCCCGACGAACTCGCACAGCATCAGTGCCTGGCCTACAAAGGCGCGGCCGGTCAGCAGCGCTGGTTTTTCCGCCGCGAGGGCGAGGACTGGACGCCGTACACGGTCAGAGGCCCGATCACCGGCAACCACGCCGACACCCTCACCCAGGCTGCTCGGCAAGGGCTGGGGCTGGTGATGTTTCCGTCGTGGCTGATTGGCGAAGCGGTGCGCGAAGGCACACTGGTGCCGGTGCTCGGGGAGTATCAGGTGTCGAACAGTCTGGAGCCGCAGCAGATCGCGGTGCTGTGGCCGGGGAGCCGACGGTTGTCGGTGAAGGTGCGCACAGTGATTGATTTTTTTGTTGAATGCTTTGGCGAGATTCCCTATTGGGACAGAGCCTGAAGATCAAGAGCCCCTCACCCTAGCCCTCTCCCGGAGGGAGAGGGGACCAACCGAGGTGTACCCCCCCCTGCATCGACCTGAAAAACCGCGTCGATTATGGATTCAAAGCAGGACTTTCAGGTCGGCGTAATCCCGCAATATCCCCCAATCGGTCCCCTCTCCCTCTGGGAGAGGGCTAGGGTGAGGGGCTTTTCAGGCGATCAGATACGGAACTGACCGACCAGCTTGCCCAGCCGCTGTCCGAGCTCCGCCAGACTGCGCGAGGTCTGCGCACCCAACTGCGTTTCATCGGCGACGCTGTCCACCGCCACGGCAATCTGATGCACGCTGCGGTTGATCTCTTCGGCCACCGCTGTCTGCTCTTCCGCTGCGCTGGCGATCTGCGCGTTCATCGAGTTGATCGTCGCGATCAACTGGGCCATGGCATCCAGCGACGCGCCGGCCTGATTAGCTTGCTGGGAAGTGCCGTCGCCGGCCTCGCTGGAGCGGCGCATCGCCTCGACCGCCTGCTGCGTGCCCGCTTGCAAGCGGTCAATCATGCCCTGGATTTCCTGGGTGCTGATCTGCGTTCGGCTGGCCAGCGCGCGCACTTCGTCGGCGACCACGGCGAAACCACGCCCGGCCTCGCCAGCACGGGCCGCTTCGATGGCTGCGTTCAAGGCCAACAGATTGGTCTGCTCGGCAATCGAACGGATCACCCCGAGCACGCCGACAATTGAACTGACGTCCTGCTGCAGGCTGTCCAGCGACACGCCGCTGTTGCGGATGTCATCGACCAGCGCATGAATCTGTTTGATGCTGCCCGCGACCACGCGCTTGGCGCTCTGGCCTTCTTCGTCAGTCTGCTGGGCGGCGACGGCGGCGTTCTGCGCGCTCTTGGCGACTTCCTGGGCGGCAGCGGACATTTCGTTGATCGCCGTAGCGACCTGATCGGTTTCGTGGCGCTGACGCTCCATGGCCTGATCGGAACGCTGCGCCTGTTCCGAGACCTGGGTGACCAGCCCGGTGAGTTGCGTGGTCATCTCGGTGATCTGCCGCACCAGACCGTGGATCTTGTCGACGAAACGGTTGAACGAGCCGGCCAGTTCGCCGAGTTCGTCCTGGCTGGTGATGTTCAGGCGCCGGGTCAGGTCGCCCTCGCCCGCCGCGATGTCGTCGAGGCTGGCTTTCATTTGCGTCAGCGGGCGCAGAATGGTGTTGGCCAGCAGCATGCCCGCCGCCGCGATCACCAGCAGCACCAACACGGCAACGCCGACGATGCTCAGCACCACGCCTTGCACACGCTCCTGCACTTGCGCTTCGACCTGCGCAACTTGCGCTTCGATGCCGTCGAGGTTGACCGAGGTGCCGACCGCCATGTCCCACTTCGGCAGGTATTCGGTGTAGCCGAGTTTCGGCACCAGCACCTTGGCGTTGCCTGGTAACGGCGAGCTGTATTGCAGATAGTGGGTGCCGTCCTTGGCCACTTTGACCAGGCCGAGGTTGACGTAGACGCCGTTCGGATCGCGGTTGTCCTTGAAGCTTTTGCCCACGCCGTCGGGGTCGTTGGCCTTGAACAGGCGCACGGTCTCGGAATCGTAGCCGAAGAAGTAACCGTCCTTGCCGTAGCGGATGCCCGAGAGCAATTTGATCGCCTGCGCCCGCGCCGCGTCGTCGCCCGGCGCAGCGGCGTCGTAAAGGGGTTTGATCGTGGTCATGGCCACGGCGACGTAACTTTGCAGGGTGGCTTTGGCATCGCTGAGCAGCCGCTCGCGGGTCTGTTCGACTTCCTTGCGCGCCTGTTCCTGGAGGATGAACAGCGTGGTCACGCTGATGACCAGCGCAAAGAGCAGCACCGGCAGAACGGCAAGGGACAGGACTTTAGCCTTGAGACTCAGGCGCATCAGGGGACTCACTCTTTTGATTTTGTTGGCGTGGTTAAAGGCTTTAACGGCACGCCGGGGCAAAAGTTGAGTCCGGGAAATAACCCGATCCCCTGTAGGAGTGAGCCTGCTCGCGATAGCGGTGTATCAGTCAGCGGATGAGGCGACGGATACACCGCCATCGCGAGCAGGCTCACTCCTACAAGGGGGTTGGTGGGCCGTTTAGAGAACCATCGCCGCCACCCAGCCAAACGCCAACAGCGGCAAATTGTAGTGCAGGAAAGTCGGTACGACGGTGTCCCAGATGTGGTGATGCTGGCCGTCGATGTTCAGGCCGGAGGTCGGGCCGAGGGTCGAGTCCGAGGCCGGCGATCCGGCGTCACCCAACGCACCGGCAGTGCCGACGATGCAGACGATGGCGATCGGACTGAAGCCCAGTTGCACGCACAGCGGCACGAAAATCACCGCGAGAATCGGCACGGTGGAAAACGACGAGCCGATGCCCATGGTCACCAGCAGCCCGACCAGCAACATCATCAGGGCACCGACGCCCTTGCTGTGATCGATCCACGCCGCCGAGGCTTCTACCAGGGTCTGCACTTCGCCGGTGGCCTTGATCACTTCGCCGAAACCGGACGAGGCGATCATGATGAAGCCGATCATCGCCATCATCTTCATGCCTTCGGTGAACAGATCATCGGTCTCGCGCCACTTGACGATGCCCGATGCCGAGAAGATCAGAAACCCGGCCAGCGCACCGATAATCATCGAGTCCAACAACAGCTGAATGACGAACGCGGCGGCGATCGCTACACCGGCAATCATCAGGCTCAGCGGGTTGTACTGCACCGCGGTCTGCTCGACCTGTTCGATCTTCGCCAGGTCATAGACGCGCTTCTTGCGATAGCTGATAAACGCGATGCCGAGGCCGACCAGCATGCCCAGCGCGGGAATACCCATGGCATGGGTGACATTGATACCGCTGATGTCGACGCCGCTGCGCGCGACGTTGGCCAGCAGGATTTCATTGAGGAAGATGTTGCCGAAGCCCACCGGCAGGAACATGTACGGAGTGATCAGGCCGAACGTCATGACGCAGGCGATCAAACGGCGATCGAGTTGCAGCTTGGTCAGTACATAGAGAAGCGGCGGCACCAGCAGCGGAATGAACGCGATGTGGATCGGCAGGATGTTCTGCGAAGCAATCGCGACCACCCAGAGCAGGCCGATCAACAGCCATTTGACGTTACCGCCGCCCGTCGCGTGTTGCCGGTCCACCATGGCCAGGGCCTTGTCGGCCAACGCATGGGCCAGGCCGGATTTGGCGATCGCCACGGCAAAAGCGCCGAGCAAGGCGTAGGACAACGCCACCGTCGCGCCGCCACCCAGGCCGCTGTTGAACGCCTTGAGCGTCGCTTCGATGCCCAGACCACCGGTCAGGCCACCAACCAGCGCCCCGACGATCAGCGCGATCACCACATGCACGCGCGACAGGCTGAGGATCAGCATGACGCCGACGGCTGCTATGACTGCATTCATTTCACTACCTCAAAAAACACTGCGGGTGAAAACACACCGCCAGACAGGATGAGTCCGCCCGGAATTGGCCGGCGGATTTGCAAAGAGGGTCTTATTAGAGGGCGCGCACTGTGCCGCAGCGAACAGTCCTTGTCAAAGTCACACGGCCCTGTAGGAGCTGCCGAAGGCTGCGATCTTTTGATCTTGTTCCAGAGCAAAAACGCAAGATCGCAGCCTTCGGCAGCTCCTACATGGATCGCATGCGCAATTGGTCATATTGCGCTGGAGGGATAAAGAAAGCGCAAACGCAGCCGCTACAGTGCAAAGTCTCAGATATTTATCGGATAAGGATGTTTTCCATGTCGCTCAGACAACTTTCCATCCAATGGAAAATCACCCTGCTCGCCGGCCTCTGCCTGGCCGGTATCGTGACCCAGTTGGTCGGTCTTTCGCTGTATCGCATGGAACACAGCTCGGCGCTGGTCAAGGCCTCGAGCATGGAGATGCTCACCGAATCGGCGCAGGCGCGGATCGAATCGCAAGGTGAAGTGCAGGCCGCCGGCATTCGCCAGCAGTTCATGGACGCCTATCAGTACGGCCACGGTTTCTCGCGGCAGGTGCTGTTCTTGCGTGAACAGGCCGAGAAGCGTTTTCTCGATGCTTTCGACCTGCGCGAGGACATGACCCGTCAGGTCAAGTCCGCGCTGCAGGCCAACCCCGACCTGCTCGGCCTGTCGCTGGTGTTTGAAGCCAACGCGCTGGACGGCAAGGATGAACTGTTCGCCGATCAGGCTGAGCTGGGCAGCAACGACAAGGGCCGTTTCGCCCTGTACTGGTCGCAGCCGACCCCGGGCAAAGTCACCTCGATGGCGCTGCCGGAAAGCGACATGAGCGACACCAGCACCGGCCCCAGCGGTCAAGCCGCCAACGCCTGGTTCACCTGCCCGCGCACCACCCTCAAACCCTGCGTGATCGAGCCGTACTTCTACGTCATCGACGGGCAGAAAGTGCTGATGACCAGCATCGTCTTCCCGCTGCAGGTCAACGGCAAAGTCATTGCGTCGTTGTCGGTCGACATCAACCTCAACAGCCTGCAAGCGATCAGCCAGAATGCCAGTCGCAAACTTTATGACGGTCAGACCGCGGTAAGCATCGTCAGCCCTGCCGGCCTGCTCGCCGGCTACAGCCCGGATGCCGGCAAGCTCAGCCAGCGCCTGGATGCGGTGGATCAGGCCAGCGGCAGCGAGTTGCTGCGCCTGCTCGCCTCGAGCACTGGCGTGAGCAGTCTGCACAGCAACGGCCAGTTGAAAGTGCTGTCGCCGTTCCAGCCGATTCCCGGCGGGCCGGCGTGGGGCGTGTTGTTGGACGTGCCGGAAAAAGTCCTCGTCAGCCGCGCCGAAGCGCTCAAGCAGCAACTGGATGCGAGCAATAATTCGGGCACGCTGATCGAACTGAGCCTCGGCCTGCTCGCCGCGCTGATCGGTTTGCTACTGGTGTGGTTGATGGCGCGCAGCGTGACCAAGCCGATCCTCGGCGTCGCGCACATGCTTGAAGACATCGCCAGCGGCGAAGGCGATCTGACCCGGCGCCTGGCCTATGACAAGCAGGACGAACTCGGGCAACTGGCCGGCTGGTTCAACCGTTTCCTCGACAAGCTGCAGCCGATCATCGCCGAGGTGAAACGCTCGGTGCAGGACGCGCGCAATACCGCCGACCAGTCCTCGGCCATCGCTACCCAGACCAGCGCTGGCATGGAGCAGCAATACCGTCAGGTCGATCAGGTCGCCACCGCCTCCCATGAAATGAGCGCCACTGCGCAGGACGTCGCACGCAGCGCCGCGCAGGCCGCCGAAGCCGCCAAGGACGCCGACCGCGCTACCCGCCAAGGCCTGACGGTGATCGATCGCACCACCGCGAGCATCGACACCCTCGCCGCCGACATGAGCGCAGCGATGGTGCAGGTCGAGGGCCTGGCTGCCAACAGCGAGAAGATCGGCACGGTGCTGGAAACCATTCGCGCAATCGCCGAGCAGACCAACCTTCTAGCGCTTAACGCTGCCATCGAAGCGGCCCGCGCCGGTGAAGCCGGACGCGGTTTCGCGGTGGTCGCCGACGAAGTGCGCAACCTCGCGCGCCGCACCCAGGAGTCGGTGGAGGAAACCCGCCAGGTCATCGAGCAATTGCAGAACGGTACGCAGGAAGTGGTCGGCTCGATGGGCAACAGCCATCGTCAGGCCCAGGGCAGTGTCGAGCAGGTGGGCCAGGCTGTAACGGCGCTGCGGCAGATCGGCGATGCGGTGACGGTGATCAGCGACATGAACCTGCAGATCGCCAGCGCCGCCGAAGAGCAAAGCGCGGTGGCCGAGGAGATCAACAATAATGTGGCGACGATTCGCGATGTGACCGAATCCTTGTCGGGACAGGCGAATGAATCGGCGCGGGTGAGCCAGTCGCTCAATAGCCTGGCGAACCAGCAGCAGCGGCTGATGGATCAGTTTCGCGTTTGATCTGAGATTGCGGGGTGTCAGTCAGATTCCCCCCTCACCCCAGCCCTCTCCCCCAAGGGGGGCGAGGGGGAAAGGGAGCCGATCTTCACGCCATTCAAACCTGAGTTCGGCTCGGTACTCAGATCACGGTGATGCTTTCAAAACCTGAGTTCGGCTCGGTATCTCACGTCGGTGTACCTCGAATAAACACCTCGGTCAGTCCCCTCTCCCTCCGGGAGAGGGTTAGGGTGAGGGGCTTCTAAAAGGCTCACCGCCGAGGCAGCTCGATCACCACCTTCAACCCGCCCCACTCGCTCTCGCCCAACACCAGCAAGCCGCCCCAGGTATCGACGATGTCCCGCACGATGCCAAGGCCCAGCCCATGCCCGTGGGTCTGCTCATCCAGCCGCGTGCCACGACTGAACACCTGAGCGCGTTGTTCCTCGGGGATTCCCGGCCCGTCATCTTCCACGCTCAGGGCAAAGCCGTCAGCGCGCTCGATGACGCTCAAGCGCACCTCGGCATCGGCCCATTTGCAGGCGTTGTCGAGCAGGTTGCCGAGCAGTTCCAGCAAGTCCTCGCGATCCCACGGCAGTTGCAGGCCCGGCGGTGCGACGTAACTCAAGGCCAGGTGTTCGCCATGAATCATGTTCAGCGTCGCCAGCAACCCCGGCAGCTCGGCATCGCAATCGAACAACGCGCCGGGCAGCGCATCACCGGATAACCGCGCCCGATTGAGTTCACGATTCAGGCGCTGCTGCACCTGCTCCAGTTGTTCCTTGAGAATCCTGCGCAGCTCGGGATGGTCGTCGAGCTTGTCGCTGGAGGCCAGGCTCAGCAGCACCGCCAATGGTGTTTTCAACGCGTGGCCGAGGTTGCCCAAGGCATTGCGCGAGCGCTTTAGGCTGTCTTCGGTGTGGGCGAGCAAATGGTTGATCTGCGCCACCAGCGGTTCCAGTTCCACCGGCACCTGATCGTCGAGTTGCGAGCGCTGGCCCTGCTGCAACTGAGCGATCTGCTCGCGCGCGCGCTCCAGTGGTTTGAGGGCGCGGCGCACGGTCAGGCGCTGCAGGAACAGGATCAGCAACAACGCCGCCAGCCCCAGGCCGAGGCCGATCTGGCGCATGCGCTGGAAGCTGTCGCTGACCGGCGTGTAATCCTGGGCGACGCTGATCGAGATCGACTGGCCCAGGCGCCGATAGTCCGAACGCAATATCAGCAGGCGTTGCCCGCCGGGGCCCAGTTGCAGGTTACTGTGCAGCCCCGGGTGGTCGAGCAAGGGCAGATCCTGATCCCATAACGAGCGCGAGCGCCAGTGACTGTCAGAGAAGTCGATGCGAAAGTAATGCCCGGAAAATGGCCGCTGATAGGCCGGCGACAGATGCCGCTCATCCAGCTGCAACCCTTGCGGGCCGCGCACCAGCGCCACCAGCAGGCTTTCGCTGTCATTGCGCAGGCCGGCTTCGAGGTAGCGCTGCAAGCCGACTTCGAATAACCACAGGCTGGTTTGCGCCAGCACCAGACCGACGATCACCATCACGCTGATCAAACCCAGGCTCAACCGGCGCTGGATTGATCTCATGAAGCTTGCTCGCCGAACAGGTATCCCTGACCGCGACGGGTTTCGATGACGCTTTTGCCGAGCTTGCGCCGCAGGTGATTGACGTGGACTTCGAGGACGTTGGAATCGCGCTCGGTCTCACCGTCATAGAGGTGTTCGGCGAGGTGGCTTTTCGAGAGGATTTGTTCGGGGTGCAGCATGAAATAGCGCAGCAGGCGAAATTCGGCGGCGGTCAGCTGGATGTCGGCGCCGTCGCGAACCACGCACTGGCGGCCCTCGTCCAGATGCAGGCCCGCGGCTTGCAGGGTGGGCTGGTTGGACTGGCCCTTGGAGCGGCGCAACAGCGACTGAATACGCAGGAACAGCTCTTCCGGGTGAAACGGTTTGGTCAGGTAATCATCCGCGCCGGCCTTCAGGCCTTCGATGCGCTCGGCCCAGGAATCGCGCGCGGTGAGGATCAGCACCGGTATCGCCAGACCGGCCGCGCGCCACTGCGCAAGCACGTCCAGCCCCGGTACGCCGGGCAGGCCGAGGTCGAGAATAATCAGGTCATAGGGCTCGCTGCTACCCTGATACACCGCGTCACGGCCATCGGCCAGCCAATCCACCGCGTAGCCCTGGCGCTGAAGGCCGGCGAGCAATTCGTCGGCCAGCGGTACGTGGTCTTCCACCAGAAGCAAACGCATCGATCAATCTTCCTTGTCTTTGACTAACTCGCCGGTATCGGCCTTCAAGTGCAGCTCGCGCGCCACGCCTTCGACCGTCAGCAATTCGACTTCGTAAATGTACACGTCGTGTTTTTCTTCCAGCTCGACTTCCAGCAGTTTGGCACCGGGGTAGCGATCCATGGCCTGCTGCAGCACTTGCTCCAGCGGCAGGATCACGCCATCACGACGCAGGGCCAGTGCCTCGTCCTGATCAAGGTCGCGGGCCATGGCAGTGGTGCAGAACAACACCAGCGCCAGCGCCGTCAGGCGGGTGGCGCGAATATTCAGCTTCATTACGTATCCTGATGATCCCTGAGCACTTCACCATCTACCGCGTTCAACTCCAGATCCCACTTCACACCTTTCGGGTCGCGCAGTTCGATCTGGTAAATGAACTTGCCGTACTCTTCCTCCAGCTCGGTTTCGGTGATTTCCGAACCGGGGTGTTTTTCCAGCGCGATGGCGTTGAGCGTCTCGAAGGAGACGATAGTACCAGCGTCGCGCAAACGAAGCGCTTCGTCAGGCCCGAGATCGCGCGCGTGAGCGGTGCTGGCAGTGAGGCCGATGAGCGAGGCAGTGGTCAGGGCAGTCAGGGTTTTCATGGTGTCTCCGAATTCTTATATGTTGCATACGGTGGGCACCTTAGCGGGGTCAACTTAACTGAAACTGAATGGCCATCATTGTGCCCTTTTCATTACCAATCCACCGCCTGGAACAAGACTCTGCAGGAGTGAGCCTGCTCGCGATAGCGGTGTGTCAGCCAACACATCTGCCACTGATGCACCGCTATCGCGAGCAGGCTCACTCCTACAAGGGTTCGCAACATCGGCTTATAATTCGCAGCTTGCTAACGATCGAGACCGGTATGACCGCCATCCACATCAAGTTCCCCGCCCTCACCCTCAAGGCCGGCCCGCGGGCCATGGCGCGGATTCGTGCGCAGGGCTTGCACGCCGCTGACGTCGGCACCCTGCCCGGTGCGGCCGGTGGGCCGAAGGCGCTGGGGATTCAGGGGCTCGATCTGGCGTTGTTCGGCGAGTGGCTGCCGAGTGCGCCGCGCGAGCGTTCGCTGATCGGCGCCTCGGTGGGTTCCTGGCGCTTCGCCAGTGCCTGCCTGCCGGACGCCGCCGAAGGCATTCGCCGCCTCGGTCAGCTGTACGCCGAGCAGAATTTCAACAAAGGCGTGACCATGGCCGAGATCAGTCAGAGCTCGCAGCGCATGCTCAACGACCTGCTCGACGGCCGCGACGCGAGCATCCTCGAAAACCGCGATTACCGCCTCAACATCATGGTGGTGAAAAGTCAGGGCCGCCTCGCCGAAGACCATCGCGGGCGCCTCGGTCTGGCACTCGGTTCGGTGATCGCCGACAACCTGCGCGGGCGCGCCCGGCTGTCGCGGCACTTCGAACGGCTGATCATCCACGATCCGCGCCTCGCCCCGCCGCTCGATGCCTTGACCGATTTCCCCTCGCGCTTCGTTGCCCTCAATGCCGGCAACCTGCGTCAGGCCCTGCTCGCTTCGGGGTCGATTCCGATGGTCATGGAAGGCGTGCGCGACTTGCCCGGCGCCGGCGCAGGTACGTTCCGCGACGGCGGCCTGCTCGACTATCACCTCGACCTTCCCTACAGCGGCGACGGCATCGTGCTTTATCCGCACTTCACCGATCGGGTGATCCCCGGCTGGTTCGACAAGACCCTGCCGTGGCGCCGCGCCTCGGTGCAGCGTTTGCAGGACGTAGTGCTGGTCGCGCCGTCGAAGGAATATCTGGCGCGCCTGCCCTACGGCAAGCTGCCCGATCGTAACGACTTCAAACGCTTCATGGGCGATGCGCCGAGCCGGCAGAAATACTGGCACGCGGCGATGGACGAGAGTCGCCGACTGGGCGATGAATTCCTCGAACTGACGGCCAGCGGTCGCCTCGCCGACCGCTTGCTGACCCTTTAGTCAGCACGGCCAAAGACAAGCTGATAAACTCGCCGCCTGCCCGAATCGCTGCGGCGAACGCCATCTGAACAGAGCCGAAAATACCGTGGAAATCTTCAAAGAGTTTACCTTCGAATCCGCCCACCGCCTGCCCCACGTCCCCGACGGCCACAAGTGCGGACGCCTGCACGGTCACTCGTTCAAGGTCGCGCTGCACCTGAGCGGCGACCTTGATCCGCACACTGGCTGGATTCGCGATTTCTCCGAGATCAAAGCGTTCTTCAAGCCCCTTTACGAACGCCTCGACCACAACTACCTGAACGACATTCCAGGTCTGGAAAACCCGACCAGCGAAGTGCTGGCCAAATTCATCTGGAACGAGATGAAGCCGTTGCTGCCGGAACTCAGCGCGATCCGAATTCATGAGACGTGCACCAGCGGCTGCATTTATCGCGGGGAATAAGCCACACAGACACCTCTGTAGGAGCTGCCGCAGGCTGCGATCTTTTGATCTTTGTTTTTTACAATCAAAATCAAAAGATCGCAGCCTTCGGCAGCTCCTACATTGGGCTTCGGTGTGGTCAGGTGCACCGTTTTCGCGCCTGACTTCGCCGTGTCGTCTATACATACCCAGCCCGACCGCGTTTGGCACGACCGCTGCAACCCTCCTGCGTCTTCCCCTTCCAGCAAGGACTGCCCCATGACGCAGAACGCCTCCGGCAACGATTACCCGCTCAGTGAAGTGCCGATGCACGCGCGCAAAGGCCTGGCCTCTACGGCGATGGTGTTACTGGGTTTCACGTTTTTCACCGCGACCATGTTTGCCGGCGGCAAGCTGGGGGTCGCGTTCGGTTTTGCCGAGATGATGGCGGTGATCATTGTCGGCAACCTGTTGCTCGGTCTGTACGCCGCGGGCCTGGGTTACATCGCCTTCAAGAGCGGCCTCAATTCGGTGCTGATGGGGCGGTTCTGTTTTGGCGAAGTCGGCAGCAAGCTCAGCGACCTGATCCTCGGTTTCACTCAGATCGGCTGGTACGCCTGGGGCACGGCGACGGCGGCGGTGGTGATCGGCAAATACTTCGATCTGAATGAGGCCACGGTGCTCGGCCTGATGGTGTTGTTCGGTCTGGGCTTCTGCGCCACGGCGTACATCGGTTATCGCGGACTGGAAATTCTCTCGTACATCGCGGTGCCGGCGATGATGTTGCTGCTGATGCTGTCGATGTGGGTAGCGACGGTGAAGGTCGGCGGCTTCGAAGGTTTGCTCAGCGTGATACCGACGGGTTCGCTGGATTGGTCGACGGCGATCACCCTGGTGTTCGGCACTTTCGTCAGCGGCGCTACGCAAGCCACCAACTGGACGCGATTTTCGCGTTCGGCGCGGGTGGCAGTGCTCGCCAGTCTGATCGGCTTTTTCATCGGCAACGGCCTGATGGTGCTGATCGGCGCATACGGCGCGATCGTCTATCAGCAGCCGGACGTGGTTGAAGTGCTGCTGTTGCAGGGCTTCGCCATGGCCGCGATGGCCATGCTCTTGCTGAACATCTGGAGTACGCAGGACAACACCATCTACAACTTTGCCGTGGCCGGCTGCAACCTGCTGCGTACCGGGCGGCGCAAAACCGTAACCCTCGGCGGTGCGGTGATTGGCACCCTGCTCGCCCTCCTCGGCATGTACGACATGCTGGTGCCGTACCTGATCCTGCTCGGCACGGTGATTCCGCCGATTGGCGGGGTGATCATGGCTGACTTCTTCTACCGCTGGCGCGGGCACTATCCGCGTCTGGCCGACGCACGGTTGCCGGCGTTCAACTGGCCGGGGCTCGGGGCCTATGGGGTGGGCACCGTCGCTGCGTTCAGCTCGCCATGGGTCGCGCCGCTGGTAGGGATCGCCGCTGCCGCGCTAACGTATGTCATCGTCACCGGTGTGCTCGGCGCCCGTCGCCTCAGCGCACCACTACAAGACCTATAAAAAGGATTCGCCTGATGCACATCATCAACGCCCGCCTGCGCAACCAGGAAGGCCTGCACGAATTGCACCTCGAAGACGGCCTGATCCACAGCATCGCCCGCCAGACCGAAGCGCCGACCCTCGGCCCGGATGACCTCGATGCCGGCGGCAATCTGGTGGTGCCGCCCTTCGTCGAGCCGCACATTCACCTCGACGCCACCCTTACCGCCGGCGAGCCGCGCTGGAACATGAGCGGCACGCTGTTCGAAGGCATCGAGTGCTGGGGCGAGCGCAAAGTCACCATTACCGAAGAAGACACCAAGACCCGCGCCAAGAAGACCATTCAGGCGCTGGCCGCCCACGGCATCCAGCATGTGCGCACCCACGTCGACGTCACTGACCCGCAACTCACTGCGCTCAAAGCCATGCTCGAAGTGCGCGAGGAAAGCCGCCACCTGATCGACCTGCAAATCGTCGCGTTCCCGCAGGAAGGCATCGAGTCGTTCCGCAACGGTCGCGAGCTGATGGAGGAAGCGATCCGCATGGGTGCCGATGTGGTCGGGGGCATTCCGCATTTCGAATACACCCGCGATCAGGGCGTCAGTTCGGTGAAATTTCTGATGGACCTGGCCGAGCGCACCGGCTGCCTGGTCGACGTGCATTGCGACGAGACCGACGACCCGCATTCGCGCTTCCTTGAAGTGCTCGCCGAAGAAGCGCGCAGCCGCGACATGGGCGCCCGCGTCACCGCCAGCCACACCACGGCGATGGGCTCTTACGACAACGCCTACTGCGCCAAACTGTTCCGCCTGCTCGGCCATTCCGGGATCAGTTTTGTTTCCTGCCCGACCGAAAGCATCCACCTGCAGGGACGTTTCAACAATTTCCCGAAACGCCGCGGCGTCACCCGCGTCAACGAACTGCTCGAAGCCGGGATGAACGTGTGTTTCGGCCAGGATTCCATCGTCGATCCGTGGTACCCGCTGGGCAACGGCAACATCCTGCGCGTGCTTGAAGCGGGTCTGCACATCTGTCACATGCTCGGTTATCGCAACCTGCAAAGCGCGCTGGACCTGGTCACCGACAACAGCGCCAAAGCCATGCACCTGGGCGAGCGTTACGGCCTGGAACAGGGCCGCCCGGCGAACCTGCTGATTCTGTCGGCGGACAGCGATTACGAGGTGATCCGCAGCCAGGGTCTGCCGCTGTATTCGATTCGTGGCGGCAAGGTGTTGATGAAACGGCAGATGCCGGTGGTGGAGTTCAGCTGAGAATTGCGCTGAGTCGAATGCAAATATTCCATTTGCCGCAAACCCTGTAGGAGTGAGCCTGCTCGCGATAGCGTTCTTTCAGTCGATGGAAATGTGGCTGACACACCGCCATCGCGAGCAGGCTCACTCCTACAAGAGCATCGCTAGTGGCCGAATCAAGCGATCAACCGCGCCGTGCCAAACAATCTGACGCGCAGCAACTCCCCTTCTGAAACCTCAAGCAAAACCGGTGCAGTGCCGCCAGGCATGATCACTTGCACTTCCCCCGCCTCAACCCAACCCACCCGCCACGCCGCACACGCCACTGCGCTGGCACTGGTGCCGGATGACGCGGTCGGCCCCTCGCCGCGCTCGAACACCCGGGCAAGGATTTGCTGCGGTGACGCCAGCGCAGCCCATTGCAGATTGACGCCCGCCGGGCAGGGATTGCCGGCACCGGTGGGCATGGCATAGGCAATTGCGGTCAGCCGTTCGTTCAGGGGCGATTCACGCATCTGTTGGTTGCCCGGCAACGCGGCCGCATCGCTGAGCAGCGTTACGCAGTGCGGATTGCCGATGCGCACGAACTGGCTGTGGGTCCAGTCGGGATCGAGTTGTGCCAGGGGCCGGACATGACTGACGTCACGGTGATTGAAGTGAACGCTCTCAACTGACTGCGCCCCCACGGCTTGCGCGCCGAATCCGGGCTGACCGAGATCAAGCCAGAAACCGCACACGCCTTCGACCTCGGCCGGTTTCACCGAGGTTTCCAGCGCCTCGCCCTTGTCATGATGAACGCGCAACACTGCACCCTGCGCCGGCATCAGGCCTTGCTCGGTCAGCGCCTGAGAAAAAATCGTCAGGCCGTTGCCACTGCGTTCGGCGAGGCTACCGTCGGTGTTCACAATCAGCACATCGAACGGTGCAGACCTCTGAAACGGGCCGATCAGCAGACCATCGCTGCGGTGCGGTTTGCTGTTGGCCGGGCGCTGGCCGTCGGGCCAATGGCAGCACAGGGCGATGGCGGCTTTGCTCCATTGCTGCCGAGACGTGGCACATTCGGCGGCGCTGGCCGGCAAAGCAATCCCGGCCTCGCGCAAGGCTTGGGGTGAGACCACAGCGTAGATATTGCCGCGTGCGTCGAAGAAGCTCGTCATGCCTTGGTCCCGTATTCCGTGCTGGCGAAAATCCAACTGTAAACCGCAATCCCCTGTAGGAGTGAGCCTGCTCGCGATAGCGGTGTGTCCGTTAAAAAATTGTCGATTGACACACCGCTATCGCGAGCAGGCTCACTCCTACAGGGTAGGATGTTCACCGTTATGCCCCGAAGGCCTGAGATCGAACCTCAACGCCGTCAGAATGTCACTCGGGATGCAGTTGTTTTTTTGCCAAGGATCGATATGACCAGCCTCAACCCCCAAGACACGTTCGTCCCCGGACGCCTGGAACAGATGTCCACGCGCGTCGCTTTTTTCATCGCCGGCCTCGGCATCGCCGCGTGGGCGCCGCTGGTGCCGTATGCCAAGGCGCGGGCCGGGCTGGATGAGGGCACGCTGGGGTTATTGCTGTTGTGCCTGGGCGTCGGTTCGATTCTGGCGATGCCGCTGGCGGGAATTCTTGCCACGCGTTTTGGTTGCCGACGTGTGGCCACCGGCGGCACGTTGCTGATCTGCGCGGCGCTGCCTTTGCTGGCGACGGTATCGTCGATCCCGGCGCTGATCGCCACGCTGTTCATGTTCGGTGCCGGCCTCGGCACGGTGGATTCGACGGTGAACCTGCAAGCCGTGATCGTCGAGCGCGCCAGCGGCAAGCACATGATGTCGGGCTTCCACGGCTTGTTCAGCCTCGGCGGCATTGTCGGTGCGGCGGGCGTCAGCGCATTGCTCGGCCTCGGCCTGACGCCGCTGGCGGCGATGCTGGTGGTGGTGGTTTTGCTGATCGGCGCCTTGCTCAAGTGCGTGCCGCACATGTTGCCCTACGGCAGTGAAAGCTCCGGCCCGGCCTTCGCCATTCCCCACGGCATCGTGCTGTTTATCGGCGGCATGTGCTTCATCGTGTTCCTCACCGAAGGCGCGGCGCTGGACTGGAGCGCCGTGTTCCTCGCCCAGGAACGCGGAATCGACACGGCGTACGCGGGAATGGGTTACGCAGCGTTCGCCCTGACCATGACCGTCGGACGTCTGCTGGGTGACCGCATCGTGCGCAAGCTGGGTGCCACGCGGATCATCCTGTTCGGCGGGCTGTTGGCTGCGACGGGGTTGTTTCTCGCCACCTTCGCGCCGAGCTGGCAAGCGGCGCTGGTCGGTTACGCGCTGGTCGGCGCCGGTTGCTCGAACATCGTTCCCGTGCTGTATACGGCAGTGGGCAAGCAGACGGTGATGCCGGAAAGCATCGCGGTGCCGGCGATTACCACGCTCGGCTACGCAGGGATTCTCGCCGGGCCGGCGGTGATCGGTTTTGTCGCCCATGCCAGCAGCCTGAGTTTTGCCTTTGGACTGATGGCGGTGTTGCTGGTCGCTGTGGCGATCGGTGGGAAAGTCCTGAAGGTCTAAAGCAAAAGATCGCAGCCTTCGGCAGCTCCTACAGGGGATCGGCGAACATCCTGTAGGAGCTGCCGAAGGCTGCGATCTTTTGATCTTGTGTTTTAAAAACCGACGCTGGCCTGCACGAAGAACGTGCGCGGCGCGCCGACATACATCCCCGAGTTGTTGTCGCTGGAGCGGGTGAAGTACTGCTTGTCGAAGACGTTTTTCACCCCGGCGCCGAGCTTGAGATTCGACACCTGCGGGCCGAAGTCATACCCGCCGCGCACGTTCCAGGTCACGTAACCCGGAATGTCGCCATACTGCCCGTCCGCTGTGCCTTCGGTGATGTAGTTGCCGTTGAAGCTGCCATCGGCATTCACACCGGTGCCCGGCGAACGTTGTTTCGATTGGGCGAAGCCGTCGATGTTCCAGGTCCAGCGATTGATGTCGTAACGCAACCCGACCGTGGCCACCTGCCGCGAATAGAACGGCAGATCGCGGCCCTTGAAGCCGGGAATCTCGCCTTCATAGGTGGCGCGGGTGTAGGTGAAGCCGGCATTGGCGGTCAGGCCATCGAGGCGCGGGTCGAGTGCCGCCATGTCGTAGTGCACGGACGCTTCGATGCCCTGGTGCTTGGTGGCGCCGAGGTTGGTCCAGCCAACGTCGTTGCTGATGTATTGCAGCTCGTCGTCGAAGTCGATGTAGAACAGCGTCACTTCGCCGCCCCAGACATCATCGTTGTAGCGCGTGCCGATCTCGTAGGTCTTGGCCTTTTCCGGCTCCAGACCGTTGGCGGTGCTGTCACCCGAACCGCCCTGGCCCAGCTGGAAATACTGCAGGCTGCCGAACGAGGTCTCGTAATTGGCGAACAGCTTCCAGGCGTCCGACAGGTGATACATCACGCTCAGCGCCGGCAGCGGTTCGTTGCTTTCGATGCTGCGGTTTTTTTCCGGGACCGGCCGGCCGGCCGTGTCGAGCACGGCGCGGTCATGCCAGTCGGTACTGATGTGTTCGAAGCGGATGCCCGGCGTGATGGTCCAGTTGCCGACGTCGATCTTGTTGTCGACATACACCGAGTTGGCCTCGGTGCCACCGGTGCGATCCTGGAACACATGGCCGTCGGAGGTCGGTGTGACCACCGGCTGGTTGTTGACCAGCGCCAGACGGCTGGATTCTTCGTGCATTGCTTCTTTCAGATAGCGATAACCAACGCTGACTTCCTGGGTGGTCGGGCCGACATCGAACACTCGCGACACGCGCGGTTCGATGCCGAGGGTGTAATAGGAACGCGGGTACGAGCTGAGGGTGCGCTGATCGCGCGCGGCGATGGTACTGCCGCGAAAGCTGTCGGTGTAATAGGTGAGGATCTCCGCCTGAGTGCGCTCATCGATCTGGCGAATCCACTTGAACGACACGTCTTTGCGCCGGCCACTGAACTGATCGTAGTCACGCACCGACTGGTACGGCTTGTCGTCGTACTGACGCTGGGTCAGGCCGCCGGGCATGTCGGCGCTGGCGTCGTAGTAGTGAAAATTGAGACTGAAATCATCCTGATCGGTCGGCGCCCAATGCGTCTTGAGCAGCACGTCGTCGATGTCATTGCCGTTGTTGCGTTCGCGATAGCCGTGGCCGTTGACGCCGGAGTACAACAGTGCGACGCCCATGCCGTTGTCGGCGGTGCCGCCGAGGAACGCCGTGTCGATGTGTTTCCAGCCGCCGTACTGCGTGGTCTCGAGGGTGGTGCCGATTTCACCGGTGGTTTTTTCCGGAATCGCACGAGTCACGAAGTTGATTACGCCGCCGACGTTCTGCGGCCCGTAACGCACGGAACCGGCGCCCCGCACCACGTCGATGCTGTCGAGATTGCCCGAGGAGATTGGCGCCATCGACAGTTGCGGCTGGCCGTACGGGGCAAACGCCGCCGGCACGCCGTCGATCAGCACGGTCGAGCGTGGCGACAGACGCGAAGTCAGACCGCGCACGCCAACGTTGAGGGAAATATCACTGCCGCCGGTGCCGTTGGAATCCTGTACCTGCACACCGGGCACGCGCTTGAGCACGTCGCTGACGTTCATCGCGCCCTGCTCGACCATCGCTTCGCGGCGAATCACCGTACGTGCGCCGGGATGGTTCTGCACCACCGCCGCATCGGCGTCACCGAGCCAGTCGCCGACCACTTTGATGTCGGTCACGCCGAGCTCCAGCGGACCACTGCTGGCAGAAGTGGCGGCCGGTGCGAGCGTCACCGAGCCTTCATTGATCTGGTAATCGAGGCCGCTGCCCTGCAACAACTGGCGCAGCGCCTGCTTCGGCGAGAGGTCGCCGTCGACCGCTGGCGCCTGTTTGCCAGCCACCAGCTCAGGGCTGAAAAACAGCTGCAGCGAGGTCTGCTGGCCCAGCTCGCTCAAGGCCTGGCCCAGCGGCTGCGCGCGGATATGAATGGCTTCGGCGGCAAACGCCAACGGCATCGCCGTGTTGACCGCGAGCGCCAGCGCCAGTGGCAACCAAGGGGATTTTTTATTGTGGGTTGTGGTGATGTTCACGTCGTACGGAGTCCTGTGGATCGCAAGAGTGTGCGGCTGTTAATGCAAACCAGTTGCAGTTGAACAGGAAGACGCTGAACGGGGAAAAAACCTGAATGCTATCGGGAAATTATTTCCTGACTGCCATCGGCAAGGGTGCGCACGGTCACCGGCAGGATGCTCGGCAAGGCTTTGAGCAAGGCCTCGGTGTCGTCGGATTTGAACACGCTGGTCAGGCGCAGGCTGGCCACGTTCGGCTGAGTGACGGTGAGCGGCTTGTCGCGATAGCGTGATACTTCTGCCGCCACTTCGCTGAGGCTGGCGTTGTTGAACACCAGTTTGCCGTGGCGCCATGCAGTCAGTTCCGCCGGGTTGACCGGGTATGCCGGCAGGACTTTGCCTTGAGCATCGACCGAAGTGCCGAGGCCTGCGCTCAGGTTGATGAACTCGTTGTCCCGCGCATGACTTCCCTGCACTTTCACCGTGCCCTGCTCCACCGCCACACGGGTTTGCGTGGCCTCGCGGCGCACATCGAAACGTGTACCGGTGACCGTGACCTTGCCGCTACCGGCCTCGACGACAAACGGCCGCGAGGGGTCATGTGCAACGCTGAACATCGCCTCGCCTGCGCTCAACTCGATCACCCGTCGATCCTGCTCGTAACGCACCTGCAAACGACTGCGACTGTTCAGATCAATCACCGAGCCATCCGGCAGCGCCACATGTTTGCGCTCGCCCAGCGCCGTGGCGAACCCGGCGCGGTAACCGCCGGGATGATTCAGCCCACTGAACAGGCCAAGTCCCAGCGCAACGGCCAGGACACTCGCGGCCACGGCATAACGCAACAACGGACGTCGTTCGCGGCGAGGTGGCGCAGTTTCAACAAGCGCTTGCAGACGCGACATCGGCAGCAGATCAGCCGCCGTCCACAATCCTTGCAGCAGTTGGAATTCTTCGCGGTGTTGCGGATGCTCGTTCAGCCAGGCGTCGAAGCGCTGCTGTTGTTCGACGCTGACATCCGGCTCCTGCAAGCGCACGAACCAGCCTGCCGCCTCATCCCTCACCGCGGTTTGCCCACAGGCGCAATCACGAATCTCCATCATGGAATGTCCTGTCCGGGCGAAAATGAAAAGGTGCGAGCGCTCATGACTGCAACCCATCCAGCCGCTCGCGCAGATGGCGCAGGGTGCGGATCATATACTTTTCGACCATGTTCTTGGACAGCCCGAGGCGCTCGGCAATTTCTGCCTGCGTCAGGCCTTCGATCTTCTGCCAGACAAAGATCTTGCGACAGTTGAGCGGCAGCTCGGTGAGCGCGCGTTCGATGGAATCGGCCAACTGGATCGCGTGCATGTAGTGCTCCGGGTCGCCCGCTGATGACGCACTGTCATCGACCGCCTCCGACTCCATGGCGCCCCGCCGGTCCTCACGCCGGTAACCATCGACCGCGATATTGCGCGCGGTCTGGTGCAGATACGCGCGAGGCTGCTGCACCGCTGCCGAATCCGCCTCGAGCACCCGCACAAAGGTATCGTGCGCCAGATCCTCGGCCTGCGCGCGATTGCGCAGGCGCCGAGTCCAGGTGCCGATCAACTCTTCGTAATGCTCGAAAAAGCCGGATCTGCGGGAGCGCATGGGGGATGGACGGCGTGGTGAGGAAAGGGGCGTGAATAGTAATGCTTCCTATTAAGCCCGGCAATTCATTCCTTTGCATGCAAACGCGCTCAGCAACAACGCCACACCATTGCACACGATCAGCGTTGCGCCCAACGCCTGAAACCAACCGGCAAGCATTAGTCCCGCGCCTATCAGCAAGTAATACATCAACCCCAGCAACGCCCCGGCAGTACCCAGCCGATCGGCGTAATCCACCAGCGCCAGGCCCAGAACGTTGGGAATGGCCATGCCGAATGCCAGCACGATCAACAGCATTGGCAGCAGGAACGCGGCGCTGTCCTGCAGTAACCAGACGCCAATGCCACCGGCCAGTCCGCACACCGCTGCGAGCCGGATCAATTGCATCGCCGCGTAACCGGCCAGCAACAGACGCTTGTTGAACCACGCGCCAAGACCCGAACCCAGCGCGAGCAACACGCCGCTGTAGCCGAACCACTCCTCGCTCATGCCCAAGCGCTGGAACATGAATGGCGCGAGGCTGTAGTAACTGAACAGCGCGACGTTGAATGACGCGATCCACAACGCTGAGCGCCAGATCCCGAGGTCGCGCAGCATGAGCCAGAGGGTTTCGGAAAGACAAATGTCCGGCGTCTGTTCCGGCCGCGACTCCGCCAGGCCGTACCAACTCCACAGCCACAAACAAGCCGCGAGCAGCACCAACGCGCCGAGCACACCGCGATACCCGAACACCTGCACCAGACTGGCACCGCTGAACAATCCAATCGCCGGGCTTGCGGCCAGGGCGATGCCCACCAGCGAGAACACCTGCGCCAGTTCGGCACCCTTGAAGCGATCACGCAATACGGTTTGCGTGACCACCGAAGCCACCGCCGCGCCAAACGCTGCCAGCCCTTGAATCAACAGCAAAGCGTTGAAACTGCTGACCCCCAGGCCGACCAGCATGGCTACGGCATAAAGCGCCAGTCCCGCCAGCATCACCGGACGCCGTCCGAAGCGATCACACGCGCGGCCCCACGCAACTACGCCGAACGCAAATGCCAGAAAAAATACCGACAAGGATTGCGCGGCCGCTTGCGGACCGACAGCAAACGCTTGCCCCATGTCAGCCAAGGCCGGGCTGTACAGTGTTTGCGCGATTTGCGGGAACATCAGCAACCCGATCGCCAGCGCCAGAAAACTTCGGTTATTCATCCCTCACGACTCCTCTACGAAAGCAGAGAAGTTTAAGAACCAACCGTTGGCGTATTATCCAGACCCCGCCAATTTATCGCTGAAATCGGACAACCCCATGGCCTGGCTCGATGCCCATTCGACGTTTGATGCAGACAGTTTTGCCGCCCCGGTCATCGGCCTCGCCTCGACCCTGGGTGAACACGACTCCGGTATGCATCAGCATCGGCGCGGGCAATTGCTGTACACCCGGCAGGGCTGCATCCGGATTACCCTGGCGCAGCAGTTGTGCCTGTTGCCGCCGTCGCGGGCAGCATGGATTCCGGCTGGCGTCAGCCATCGCGCGGTGATGCAGCAGAGCGTCGATTATCGTTCGATCTACCTGGTCGATGACTTATGCCATGAGTTGGCGCATGAGGTCTGCGTCATTGAAGTCAGCCCCTTGCTGCGCGCGGTGCTCGAACCCATGGCGACGGCGGCGTTCGACACTGACTGGCGAACAGGCAAATTCGCCCACTTGCTCGGGCTGTGCCTGAGTGAAATCAATGACGCGGCGCAGCAACCGATGCTGTTGCCATTGCCTTGGGACAAACGAATTGCACCGCTGCTGGCGATGCCCGAACGCCTGCCACCCGCGCTGCATGTGCTGGACCAGCAGATCGGCGCCAGCAGCCGCACGATCGGGCGGATCTTCCAGCGCGAGACCGGCATGAGTTATCAGCAATGGCGTCAGCAGTGGCGCTTGATGCGCGCGATCGAACTGCTTGCCACCGGGCGAAGCCTGAGTTACTGCGCTTTTCAGTTGGGGTTTGCCAGCGACAGCGCGTTCATCGCCTTTTTCAAATCAATGACCGGCAGCACACCGGGCCAGTGGCTCAAGTAAGCAACTGACGATCGACCGCAGAAATAATTTGCCACGAAATATTACTCGCGTAATATTACAGCCGTAATAACGAACCGTTTCCTCAGGTACTGACGCCATGACCAGCATGCCCTCCCCCGATTCTGTTCCGGTCAAGACCCGGCCTCCCCTGTTCAAACGCCTGTTGATCGCCGGCAGCGTTTTGCTGGTGTTGATCCTGGCGGGCATGTACGCCTTGCACTGGTGGGGCGCCGGACGCTTTCTGGAGGAGACCGACGATGCCTACATCGGTGGCAACGTCACAGTGATCGGGCCGAAAGTGGCCGGTTACATCGAAGAGGTGCTGGTGGGCGACAACCAGTCGGTGAAGGCCGGCGATGTGTTGATCCGCCTCGATGCCCGGGACTATCGCGCCAATCTGGCCAAGGCCGAAGGCGCTGTGGCGGCGGAACAAGCGCTGCTGGCCAACCTCGACGCAACCGAGCAATTGCAGCACGCGGTGATCGGTCAGGCCCGCGCCGGTATCGACGCAGCAAGCGCGGAAACGGCGCGGTCACGGGATGACAACACACGCTACAAACGCCTGGTGAGCAGCAACGCAGTGTCGGTGGAAAGTGCGCAGCGCGCTGACGCCACGTTCAAGACCGCACAAGCCCTGAGCGCCCGAGCGCAGGCCGAACTGCTCGCCGCGCAACGGCAACTGGTGGTGATCGAAACCCAAAAACAACAAGCCCGCGCCGCCCTGCAGCAGGCCCGTGCTGAACGTGATCTGGCCGAGTTGAACCTCGGTTACACCGAACTGCGCGCGCCGGTCGATGGGGTGATCGGCAATCGCCGCGCCAGGGTCGGCGCCTATGCCCAGGCCGGTTCGCAACAACTGTCGGTGGTGCCGGCCAGCGGTCTGTGGGTGGATGCCAATTTCAAGGAGGACCAACTGGCGCGGATGAAACCCGGGCAACGCGTGAGCATCCGCGCCGACGTGCTGTCCGGCCAGGAATTCCACGGCCATCTCGACAGCCTCGCCCCGGCCACCGGCTCACTGTTCAGCGTGTTGCCGCCGGAAAACGCCACCGGCAACTTCACTAAAATCGTTCAGCGCGTGCCGGTCAGAATCGTCCTTGATCCGGCCGATGGCGTGCTCGGTCACCTGCGCCCGGGGCTGTCGGTGACCGCTGAAGTCGACACCCGCGCCGAGCCGGCCCCCCCCGCCGTGGCTGTCGCGCCATGAGCACCCGCCTCGCCGCTCCTGCGCAACCGTTCAACGCGGCAGACATGAGCACTGCGACCAAGGTGTTTGCCTTCGCCACCATGTGCATCGGCATGTTCATCGCCCTGCTGGATATCCAGATCGTTTCGGCGTCGTTGCGCGATATCGGCGGTGGCCTGTCCGCCGGCACCGACGAAACTGCGTGGGTGCAGACCAGCTACCTGATCGCCGAAATCATCGTGATTCCGTTGTCGGGCTGGTTGTCGCGGGTGTTTTCCACGCGCTGGTTGTTCTGCGCCTCGGCAGTTGGTTTTACCCTCGCCAGTCTGCTCTGCGGCCTGGCCTGGAACATCCAGAGCATGATCGCCTTCCGCGCATTGCAAGGCTTTCTCGGCGGCTCGATGATTCCGCTGGTGTTCACCACCGCGTTCTTTTTCTTCACCGGCAAGCAACGGGTGATTGCCGCCGCGACCATCGGCGCGGTGGCTTCGCTGGCACCGACGCTGGGGCCGGTGATCGGTGGCTGGATTACTGACATTTCTTCTTGGCACTGGCTGTTCTATATCAATCTGGTGCCGGGGATTTTCGTCGCCGTGGCGGTGCCGATGCTGGTCAGGATCGATCAGCCGGAACTGTCGCTGCTCAAGGGTGCGGACTACCTGAGCATGGTCTTTCTCGCGCTGTTCCTCGGTTGCCTGGAATACACCCTCGAAGAAGGCCCGCGCTGGAACTGGTTCAGCGACCAGACGATCCTCACCACCGCGTGGATCAGCGGCCTGGCCGGGCTGGCCTTCATTGGCCGTACGCTGCATGTAGCCAATCCGATCGTCGATCTGCGCGCCTTGAAAGACCGCAATTTCGCCCTCGGCTGCTTCTTTTCCTTCGTCACCGGCATCGGCCTGTTCGCGACGATCTACCTGACGCCGCTGTTTCTCGGACGCGTGCGCGGCTACAGCGCGCTGGACATTGGTATGGCGGTTTTCTCCACCGGGGTGTTCCAGATTCTGGCGATTCCGCTGTATGCCTTTCTGGCCAATCGCATCGATCTGCGCTGGATCATGATGCTCGGCCTGGGCCTGTTTGCCTTGTCGATGTGGGAGTTCAGCCCGATCACCCACGACTGGGGCGCCGGGGAATTGATGCTCCCGCAAGCGCTGCGCGGGATTGCCCAGCAACTGGCGGTGCCGCCCGCGGTGACGTTGACGTTGGGCGGACTGGCACCGGCGCGACTCAAGCACGCGTCAGGGTTGTTCAACCTGATGCGCAACCTCGGCGGTGCGATTGGCATCGCGGCCTGCGCGACGATTCTCAATGACCGCACCAACCTGCATTTCACCCGGTTGGCCGAGCATTTGAACAGCAGCAATGAGGCGATGAATCAGTGGCTGTCGCAGGTCGGCGGCAACTTCGCCCATCTCGGCCAGAGCGGCGATGTCGGCGTCACTGCCAGCCTGCGCCAGTTGTGGCTGGTGACGTATCGCGAGGCGCAGACGCAGACCTATGGCGATACGTTTCTGATGATCATGGTCTGCTTCATCATCGCCACGGCGATGGTGCCCTTGATGCGCAAGGTGCAACCACCGGCGGCGCCGACTTCACAAGCACATTGAAGATTCCCTTGTAGGAGTGAGCCTGCTCGCGATAGCGGTGTGTCAGGTAGCAAACATGGTGACTGACATACTGCTATCGCGAGCAGGCTCACTCCTACAGGGGATGTGCGTTGAACTTAAGCCTGCGGCAGTTTGCGGAAGCCCACCGCCAGGCGATTCCAGCCGTTGATGGTGTTGATTGCCACGGTCAGGTCAACCAGTTCCTTCGGCGAGAATTGCGCAGCCACCACGTCATAGTCTTCGTCGGGTGCGTGGGTCAGGCTCAGTTGGGTCAGGGATTCGGTCCACAGCAGCGCGGCACGTTCGCGCTCGCTGAAGAACGGCGCTTCGCGCCATGCCGTCACGGCGAACAGGCGACGCGGGGTTTCGCCATCCTTGATGGCGTCGGCGGTGTGCATGTCGATGCAGAAGGCGCAGCCGTTGATCTGCGAAGCGCGCAGCTTGACCAGTTCGATCAGGCTCTTTTCCAGCGGCAGTTTCGAGACGGCATTTTCCAGCGCCATCATCGCTTTCAGGGCATCGGGGGAAGCGGTGTAGAAATCGGCACGAGGTTGCATGGTGGGCTCCGGGGTAGCGATTGAATGTGTGGCTACGTTAGTCCCCGGGGGTGGTTCGGCAAATAGCCAATATTGCAGAAGAACGGTAGGCCACTCGGCGCGGCAACTGACCGCTCGTCACTCGACCGGCACCAAGGCTTGGGCGCGCGAGACCAATATCAGGTAATCCCCTTTATCAGGAGACGTACCATGATGACGCGCAAATTCACTTCGTTGTTGTTGGCCGGCCTGCTCGCCACGGCATCTGCCGCCAGCTTCGCCGCCAATGACAGCACCGACGCGACGGGCACCAAGTCAGGCGGCCCCACCAGCTCGACCATGCCGCCAGACAACACCCCGGGCTCGCCATCGGGCAGCACCGGCTCCGGCACCAATAACGGCACCGGCACGGGCACTGGTTCGAGCATGGGCACCGGCACGGGCACCAATGGCGGCGCCAGCGGCTCCGGTTCCGGCGCGGGTGGCGGCACCGGTTCGGCCGGCGGCGGCACAGGTGGCGCGGGCGGTGGCACGGGCGGCTGAACGAACAAGAGTCATCCCAGATAGTCCTGAATACATCAGGACCCTTGTGGGAGCGAGCCTGCTCGCGAAAGTGGTGTATCAGTCAACAAATAGGGTGACTGACATGCCCTCTTCGCGAGCAGGCTCGCTCCCACTTTCTGTTTATGTAAATTGAAAGAATCAGCGATCCGAACGCATCAGCTCGGCAAAACCTTCTTCCGGCGCGAACACCGCCGCCCGATTACGCCCGGCATTTTTCGCCTGATACAACGCCGCATCTGCACGCTGGATAAACACCTGCGGGCTGTCATTGCCATGGGGAATAAATGAATAACAGCCCAGGCTCACGGTGAGATGACCGGTCGGCGAGCCACTGTGAATAATGTGCTTGTCGATCACGCTGCGGCGTATCTGCCCGGCGATTGCCAGTGCCCCATTGATATCGGTGTCCGGCAACAGCACCGCGAACTCTTCACCACCGTAACGCACCGCCAGATCCGACTTGCGCTGGCAGCAGGTCTTCACCACTTGCGCCACTTGCGCGAGGCATTGATCGCCGGCGACATGGCCGTAAGCGTCGTTGTAGCGCTTGAAGAAATCGATATCGAGCATGATCAGACTGACCGGACTCACCTGGCGCGCGCCACGGGCAAATTCGATGTCCAGCGAACGCTCGAACAAGCGTCGATTAGCCAGTCCGGTGAGGCTGTCGTGGGTGGCGATCTGCTCCAGCGCCAGTTGCGCCTTGCGCAGGTTTTTCTCTATGCGCTCACCATCGCGCACCTGATGGATGAACACCCAGCCGAACAGGCCAACCCCGAGAATCACCAGCGCGACAATCACGCTGGACTGGAAAGCGCGGTCGTGCCAGCCCTGCAGAATGGTGTCTTGCGAAGTCGCGGCGGAGACCACCAGGGGATACGAGGCGAGCTGTCGATAGCCATACAAGCGGGTCACGCCATCGACCACTGAATTGAGCATCGCCGTGCCCGCGTTAGCGTTAGGCAACAGGGTTTGATAGATCTCGCCGTGGGCCACCGAGGTATTGATCAGCGACTCATCGAAAGGCCGTCGCGCCAGCAAGGTGCCGTCGGTCAACGCCATGAACATGATGCCGCTGTCATCAAGGCTGAAGCTTTTGAAGAACTGATCGAAGTACGACATGCGGATGCCGGCCATCAGCACGCCCTGAAAATTGCCGACCTGGTCGTTGACGCGTCTGGAAATAGGGATGATCCACTCGCCATTTTCACGGCTGCGAATCGCCGGGCCGATGTGCGCCACGGTCGAGGCATTCTGCTGATGGAACTTGAAATATTCGCGATCGGCCACGCCCTTGCCACGGGGCAGATTGGCGAACGAAGTGATGACCCACTGCCCCTCGCGATCAAACAGAAAGATGCCGTGCAACTGATCCAGCTGCTGCGCGCGGCGGGCGAAGATCCTTTGTAATCGAGGACGCTGCACCGCTCCGTAACCGTCATCCTGAATCCAGTCGACCAGGCTGGTCATCACCAGATCCGCTGCCCGCACGGTGTCTTCAGCCTGCTGGGCCATGGCCCGGGTCAGGTTGCCCGAAGCCATCTTCGCCACCGCCAGATCCTGCCGCCGCGACTGCTCCAGTTGCAGATACAACAAGCCGCACAGGCACAGGCTCACCGCAACGATGAACAGCACCGCCGCTTTGCGTAGCGGCAGGCGCTTGAGCGTGCCGGGGGCTTGATGCGGATCGTGAATGGGGATTGGCAAAAGCATGTCCTGGGCAGGTACGACAGGGGCGCGAGCCCGAAACCCTTGTGTTCGTGAGCGTAGCCCACCGGGATGAACGGAGCAAACGCCCGCCTCCCGCCCAGTTATCGGCGCCTCGCGAGTTTGGATGATCGCTTTTCGTCGATTTATTTGCGATTGCTTCTTTCCGGTTAATCAGTTGTGCAGGGCCAGCCGCCGCATCGCGCTGCTCAGGTGCGCGCGAGCACTTTGCGCATCGCCTTCACGCATTTGCTCGCTGGCGCGCTGCGCTATGGCATGCGGCACCGGTTTCAATTCGCGCTGGGTGGCCATGGCCAGCAGTTGAACCTGCGCGGCGCGTTCCAGGTAATACAGATCATCCCAGGCTTCGGCGATAGTCGGCGCGGCAACGATCACACCGTGGTTTTTCAGAAAAAGAATATCGGCGTCGCCCATGACGCTGGCGATGCGGTCGCCTTCGGATGCGTCCAGCGCGAGGCCGTGGTAATCCTCGTCCACCGCCGTGCGTCCGTAGAACTTCAGCGCGGTCTGCCCCAGCCACAGCAGCGGCGGGCCTTGCAGCAGGCACAACGCCGTGGCGTGCGGCATGTGCGTGTGGAACGCAACTTTTACCCGTGGCAACTGTTTGTGCAGGCGCGCGTGGATGTAGAACGCCGTGGCTTCGGGCTCGCCCTCGCCAGCGACCACGTTGCCGGCGAAATCGCAGACCAGCAGATTCTGCGCGGTCACTTCCGAGAAAGCGTAGCCATAGGGATTGACCAGAAACAGATCATCATGCCCCGGCAGCATCGCCGAAAAGTGATTGCAGATGCCCTCCTCCAGGCCATGCACAGCCGCCAGTTGAAAGCACGCGGCGAGTTCGTTGCGGGCGGTAATGATCGCCTCGGTTTGCAGATTCAGCGTTGCGGTTGGTCTGGCTTTGCCAGGGCCGCTCAAGGTGTGAGCCATGGCAGTTCTCCTTAGGTCCAGCCGAGAGATTTAAACAGCGGCAGCACTTGATCGAGGCTCGGCAGAATCGCGTCGGGGCGATAGTCCGGCAACAGCTGGCGGCCCGTGCCGCGATCGATCCACACGCAACGAAAACCCATGTCCCGCGCCGCTGTGTGATCAAGCATGGGGCTGGCGCAGATGTGCACCACTTCACCCCTTGTCACGCCCAATTGCTGATGAGCGTAGTCGAACAGCCGCGGCGCCGGTTTGTAGGCACCGGCCTGTTGCGCGGTGATCACCCGGTCGATATGACCACCGAGTTGCGCGACGTTGCCAGCGATGATGTCGTCGTCGGTGTTGGACACAATGCACAGCTTGAAACCCATCGCCTTGAGTTGCGCGAGGGTGTCGAGCACTTCGGCAAAGGGCGGCATGTTCGGGATGGCGGCCGCCAAGCGTTGACTGTCTTCCGGCAAGCTCGGCAAGCCAAGTTCTTCCAGAGCCAGTTGCAGACCGAGGGTACTCAATTCGCGGAAGGAACGATGCGGCGGGGTTTGTTCGAGGCGGTGCTCGTGACGGTCGTAGACTTCAATCAGCTTATCGGCATCGATTGCGTGCTCGCCCTTCACGCCGAGGATTTTTTCGACAACGGCTTTCAGTCCTTCGTCCCACTGAATCAGCGTGCCGTAGCAATCGAAGGTCAGCCATTGCGGGCGTGGCGTGTTGTTCAAGGTCATCGGTCGATTCCTCCAGAGTCAGGACTTCAGCTTATGAGCGCACGGTGATAGTGTGAAATTAAATAAACACGCGATCGTCATTCGCAAAACCACTATCAGGATCGTTGCCATGCTGGATCTGGAACTGCTGAAAACCTTCGTCTGTGTGGTCGACGAAGGCAGCTTCACCCGCGCCGCCGAGCGTGTGCACCGCACGCAATCAACGGTCAGCCAGCAGGTGCGCAAACTCGAAGATCTGGTCGGCCACCCGCTGCTGTTGCGTGACCGCAGCGGATTGAACGTTGCCGTCACCGAGCACGGCGAATTGCTGATCCACTACGCGCGTCGATTGCTGGCGCTGTCCGCCGAAGCCAGCCAAGCACTGGCCAGCGATGTCGACCTGGAAGTGCTGCGCATCGGCATGCCGGAAGACTTCGATGCGCGGCGCATGGCGCTGATCCTCGCCGGCTTCACCCGCAGCCAGCCGCAAGCGCGCCTGGAAACCATCAGTGGCATGAGCCTCGACCTGCGCCAACGCCTCGATGCCGGCGACATCGACATCGCCCTGATCAAACGCGAACCCGACAGCGGCCCGGCATGGGCGACCTGGCCGGAGCGACTGGTGTGGGTCAAAGGTGCCGAGGTCGATACCTCCTGGGGCGTGCTGCCGCTGGCGCTGTTTCCACAAGGCTGCCTGTATCGACAACGGGCGATCCGCCTGCTCGACGTGGCGCAACGACCGTGGCGGGTGGCGTTCGGCAGTCATAGCCTGACCGGGATTCAAGCGGCGGTGGCGTCCGGGCTGGGGGTTTCGGTGCTCCCGGTTTCGGCGGTTTTGCCGGAGCATGAGGTGTGTGCGGATTTGCCGGAGCTGGCGCCGACGGAACTGGCGCTGGTTAGTCGTGAAGGGGTTTTGAGCGGGTTGCAGCGGGGGTTGGTGGAGTTTTTGCGTGGGGAGTTGGGGGTGAATGCGGGGGGATTTGCCTGACCCCCCCGGGGATCCTTATTCGGGTTTGTTGATTTCGCGGAGCAGGTCGGCGGTGGGGATGTTCATGGTGTTTGAAAAGTAGGTTTTGTAGCCAAAGGCAGTGACAAATAGTTTGCAGGGAATCTGGCTTTTGTTGGAGAGAAGGTTGTTTAGCTCCGTTGTAGACAGGTGACGTTCTGAACTACGGCTGCTGGAGGTTTCAACGAGAAACGCGCTGGTGAGATAAGAAAATTTCCCTCCGTTTAGCGGTTCCCCATCAGACTCAATCAAACCTACCGCGGAAAACTGCATCGCTTTCTCAATGGAGAAATCATGATCGTCCCCCAACGCACACGTCAGAAAACCTGCAATCATCCCTTTTCCCTGTCCTTTATCAAACAGGTTCAGGACATCCACATCCGATTGGTATCGGATGTCATATAAAAGCGTCCTCTCTCGTTTCACGGACACGAAACTCAAGTTCGCTGAAGGCTTTGAATGGTCTTTAGCACATCCGGAGCAAACAATGAGCAATACACAGATGATCAATCTGGACATCAAGAAAACTCCTTCATGATCGAAGCCAACAACAAATCGCTCGCCGAATTGCCACCGGAAATAGGCGCGTCAAACAGCTCTAGCGCATTTGCATGACTGGTATCGACGTTTACGTTCAAAGAAGGCCCACAAGAAACAATCCACTTCTCACCAAAGTCAGCTACACCATCTGATGAATTTCTATTGGTAGGTGTCGCTTTGATGTTGATCCATTCGACAGCGACTGGGTCAGGTCGCTGGCGATATATGTCTGAGCCGATCCAGACAAGAGCACCTTCGCCAACCGGATCCAAAGTAATCAGCATCTGCATTCTGTATCCCCAATCCGACATGAGTTTCGTCAGATGCGCACCGTTCCATCCACCCAGGCTATGTCCGACGATGTATATAGGGCAACTCTTGTACGGAATCAGGCTAAGAACATATCGCTGGATGTCTTGCTTCCCTCTGACTTCGTTATAACCCAGCCACTCTGAGCGATATCTACCTTTGGCGCTCAGCGACTCATTGCGTTTATCAAATGCAGCCCGGGCGGCCAAAATGTTTCCATAAGGCCCAGAAAAGTAATAACTCTCCTTATCCCCAGCCCCACCAATAAAAAGCACAATCGCCTTGGTACTTTCCACCGGCACAGGCTTGGCACTGACATCCTTCTTGTCGGTCAGCACATGTTCCTTATGCAGCTTGTAAGTGTTGCCCTTCGCGCACGTTACCGTCTCAGCCGTCATTGCCTCACTCCTCCAGAAACAGCTTGATGGTTTCAGGCAGGTGCGAACTGACCTCATGGGTAAATCCGGCGGCATCAGACACGCCGTGCTCCATGCGCCCGTCGGCGCGCTGGATCATGTAGGGGTGATCGGGCATCGGTTCACCGGTCACATGGTTGACCAGTTTCAACTTGTCGGTGAAGTGCACCGGCATCGGCAGCAGACCACTGAAAGGCGCCAAGACTACGGTGTCGCCAATGATCACCGTGCCTGAACCGCCGATGACGACATTACCGTGGCCACCGGTGCTGTCCAGCGTCGCCGCGTTCAGGCCATTGATGAACACGGTGCCGGATACAGCGCCACTGATCGCGCTGCCGCATGCGGACTTGTCGGTCATGCGTGCAGCCGCCAGACCGTCGAAATTCACGTTCGGCGAGCCGCTGACGATCGGGTTGGTGCCGTGTCCTGGCAATGGACAGGCGGTGGGGTCGGTGACGCGGGCAGCGGGTTTTCCGCTCATGAACAGCTCCTTGCAATGTGTCGTGCAGATCCTTTGAGGCGCGCAGCATGCGCGAATTTGCCAGGAGCTACAAATCTTCAGGCCAAAAAAAAGGCGCTCATGCGAGCGCCTCTTTTCCTGGACCGTTACGGATGCTCAGCGTGCCGGCGGAACCCGAATATCCCCCGCGCGGCACTGAGTCTTCACCCCTTTGCCACACGCGCCGAATTGCAAATCCTTGCCCATGCACACCCGCACTTCCGACAGCTGCGGGCCGCTGCAAACCACCGCAATTCCATCCTCGGGAATACCCGGATTGGCCTTGCGAAACAGATCGACAATCTCCTGCGCTTCGAAGTAGTACGACGTCGAGCCGAACGGCTGCAACGCCTGCGGAATCCTCACCGCGCCCAAGGCCTGATCGGACTTGTCCAGATAGCCCATCGCACCAAGACCGCTGCAGGTGCCGTGCTTGGACCATTCGTGATCGAGGAGTTTTTTCGTGGGGTACATCGTCAGGCCTTTGCCGGTTTCTGCCGCCGACAGCGTCGTCAGCGGCGGGCAGGATTCTGGCCAGCCACCCTTGGCATATTGCGGCCACAAGCCGTGCAGGACAAACCCATAACCCTTGCCGGTGCATTGCGCGTCGTCCTTGTGCGTCAGACAAAAGGTCGGCGACCAGGACAGCGCCAGCAGGTAGTAGTCGAACACACCTGCCACCGACTCCGCCTGCGCTTTGTTCGATGACGGCTGACGCGCCGAGCTTATGCCGATGCTACCGGCCGTCAGCGCAATCAGCGCCAGAATTGTAAACAGCTTTTTCATTAACCCATTCCTTGGGACGCCTGCGTCCGTGGTTTTCGTTGATGGCCACGCTTGGCCAGCGCTGATTTCGACACGTTTGTATTGCAAGCGCATGACGCAAGGCAAGGCCCTGCGCCGTGCAAAGGTCTACGCTGAACAGGCAGACATCCAACAAGGGAACCGACATGAGTAAAGCAGACGAACTCGCCGCCAGACTCAAGCAGACCCGGCATACCCAGGCTGATGCGGCGCTGGAAATCGATTGCTGGCCTGCTCAGGTGTACGACTTGTACCACCGCATCGAGGGCTGGCTGCAGCCAGTCACCGAAGTAGGACTGAAGATTCGCCGCAATCCTACGCACGTTTGCGAAACTTCGCCGGATGGCGAAGCCCGTGACTACGCCATCGACCAACTGGTGATCGAGGCCAACCATCACAGCCTGACGTTCGATCCGATTGCGCGGTTTACCGAGGATGGTTGCGGGCGTGTCGAAATCAAGGTGCCAGGGCGCGATCAGTCGTTGCTGCGCACGGTTGACGAGCATGGCGAAAGTCACTGGTGGTTGCAGACTATCGAGACCGGCCAGGAGCTGGATGCGATTGCGTTGACGGAAAACAATCTGCTGCAAGTAGTGCAGCAAGGGCTGGGCCTCTAACGGATCACCACTGACGGGTAACGTCGGACTGGATCAACGGTGAGAACGTGGTTAACTTCGAACACGTTCTTCCCGCCCACTCCAGAGAAAAGTCCGACAGATGCCAACGACAAAAACCACATTCCTGCTCGGTGCATTGCTCGCGTTGCCTTTCACCGCTCAGGCAACCGAACCGTCAACCCACCTCGACAGCATCCAGCAACAAGGCCAGTTGCGCGTCTGCACCACCGGCGACTACAAGCCCTACACGTTCAAGCGCAGCGACGGCGACTTCGAAGGCATCGACATCAGCATGGCCCGCTCCCTGGCGGACAGCCTCGGCGTCAAAGTGCAATGGGTGCAAACCACCTGGAAAACCCTGATGCCCGACATGCAGGCGGGCAAATGCGACATCGGCATGGGCGGCATCTCGGTCACCCTCGAACGGCAGAAAAAAGCCTACTTCAGCAACACCCTCGACACCGACGGCAAGATCCCGCTGGTGCGCTGCGCCGACCAGTCCAAATACCAGACCATCGAACAGATCAACCAGCCCAACGTCCGCCTGGTCGAACCGGCCGGCGGCACCAACGAAGGCTTCGTCCACGCCTTCCTGCCCAAAGCGCAACTGGCACTGCACGACAACGTGACGATCTTCCAGCAACTGCTCGACAACAAAGCCGACGTGATGATCACCGACGCGTCGGAAGCGCTGTATCAGCAGAAACTCAAACCCGGTTTGTGCGCGGTGAATCCGCATCAGTACATGCAATACGGTGAGAAGGCGTACTTGCTGCCGCGTGATGACATCAGCTGGAAACTGTATGTCGATCAGTGGCTGCATTTGAGCAAGGTCACTGGCAAGTATCAGCAGACGTTGAGTGAGTGGATTGCGGTGCCGTCTCAATAACGGTTAATCGTCGTGCAGCGGTGACGGCGACTGTTCAGCTAACCATATAGCCTCGCGGTGACGGATAAGCGCTCCGTCACCGCGAGGTTCGCTTCAAGCCTTCACTTCGACTTTGTCCAACGCCTGATTCACTGCGATCTCTCCCAGCATCACTACCTGGGCGATGCCCAATAACGTCTTGCGCTGCGAGTTTTCCAGTAACGCGGCGAAGTCGTTGAGCATGATGCTGGCCGAACCCAGCGATTCGCTGGCATTGGCCAACAGGGATTCGCTGTCGTACGCAGGGTTGGCGAGGAACATGCGTTCGGGCTGGTTGGTGGAGGCTTTGATGTGACTGGCGGGAGGCAGGTAGTAATCCAGCGCACGCTCGGCGGCGTCGTGGAGTTTTTTTGAGTCTGGGGATTTGTACGGGGATGCGGGATCGGTGTCCGGCGGATTGGGTGTGGGTTTGAACATGGGTGAATCCTCTAGCGCGATTACCAAAAGGAGCCATCACCCTCGCTACCAAACGAAGGGTGGCGGCCATACGCGGGTTGGTAGACCGGTCGCACTAGAACCCGGCGCCCACGAATGGACCCCACGCATGACCACCATGGATTCGAGTCCTCAACGAAGATGTCAGACAGTGCCTAGCACGCGTGAGGGGCCCTACCACTGGATTAGTTGTCTCATTCCAGTGGATTGCTCGTAGAGTTTTACCCTTACTTTCGATGGAAGCTAGAGAAAGCAATCGTATATGGCTATGATCACACCAACGTACCAGCAGATTACGCGCAAAAATTTAATTTACTGCTACACGCTGCACGACCTTTTACCTCACCGATTTGGGAAGGATGCGCCTCAAGATTATTTATGCTGGCAACAATTTATCCTTCCATTTTGAGCGACATTACTGACAGGAAATATAATATATGGACATATTAATTTTTTCAGGATACAAAAAAATGAAAGAGCACACTCAGCCGACGCTTGATGCCTGCCCGATCACGCAAATCAAAACCCGGCACTGACATGAAAATAAAAATTGAAAATTTCGGACCAGTTAAAGAATTCACCTTCGACACACAAAAAAAGTTTCACCTCATTGTAGGTAATAACAACGTAGGAAAATCCTATGTATTAACTATTTACTACTTCATAGTTAAAAGCTTACTGGAATTCGGCTCCCTGGCCCCCCTCAACAGAAGAATATTCTTATACGAATTTGCCGATGACGAGGAAGAACCCCCGAAACAGGAAGTTGTAGATTTCAAAAATTTGATCAAAGATAAAAAATCTAGGTCCCTCAACGGATCAAATTTTTATCGCCATCTCGCAAAAGAGTTCTTACAGCAAAGTGTCGGCGAGGACTTTTCAAAGAAAGTTAAAAGCTCTTATTCCGAGCACAACTCTATATCCAATAGCTTCTCTGAATCCAATATTGCAAAGGTCACAGTAGATCTAGACAACGTCAGCTTTTCACTTGAAGGAAATATTGACGAGTTTAAAGTAACCAACATTACCTTCAGTCACGGCGTTATACTGAGATATTCAAAACAAAACCGAAACACAACGATAATTGGAAAAGACCTTATAATTTACGTATCTACCGATGAAGATGCGGACGCTATAATTAATAAATTTAGGTCTGTCTGTGTCCGCAGGGTTATACAGTCCCTTATTGACGCGGTAGAAAACATTCTAGACATCGACTATTTGCCTGCATCACGATCAGGATTATATCAAGCGTTGTCTGCCTTTGGGCAAATCATCGCTGAGCTTTCTAAAAGTCGTTCATTCCTTACATCAAAAATTGAGCTACCTGGGATTTCAGGTCAGCTAAGCGACTATTTTATTCGCCTCACGAATATCGTAGCGATAGACAGGAACGTGCAGCATTTCGAAGAACTTGCTGCAAATATCGAAACTGACGTTCTCAACGGTCGTATCGAATTCGACTTTGAAGAAAAGAAACTATTTTATATTCCCAATGGAACATCGCTAAGACTCGACATCTCCTCGACATCCTCAATGGTGTCTGAAACCGCGCCAATTGTTGCGTACATCCGGCATGTAATAGCATGGAACACTGATGAGCCTTCAATCAGAAATCGTATTAGAAGACGCAACAAAACAACACCAATCGAGTTTAAAAAGATACTCATCGTCGAAGAACCGGAAGCGCATTTACATCCCGAAAACCAGATTAAAATGACCAGGTTCTATGCGGAATTAGCTCAGCTAGGCGTATCCATGATCATGACCTCGCACAGCAACTATGTATTTAACAAAGCTAGCAATCTAGTAATCGAAGGCATCTTACCTAGCAAAGATGTACAGTGCGATCTATTCGTAATGAGCGATAAAGGTAGTACAGGAATACCACAATCGGTTGACGAGTTCGGTATAAACGACGAGAACTTCGGTGATGCCTCAGAAATTCTGATTAATGAGCGAATGGAACTGCTTATGGGTGGCCATTCTGAAGACAAGGATGACTGCAATTGATCTCGAACATATATGCTGACACCTGCACACAACAACTTATCCGATACACTCTAGCTGAGCAAGGCATGGAGGTTGAGATAGGAAGTAGCTTACTTTTGGCAAATGGAGACCTTGACACCGACAATATTGTAATACTTAAACCAGACGATTATTATTGCACACCCTTTTTTACAGCGCCGCCAAAATCGGTAGACGGTATAGCAATAGTTAAAGGCACCAATGGGAAGTACCACTTTTACATCGTCGAACTCAAATCCTCAAGATTCAAAAACATAAAAAAGTCAGACATTCAAGAAAAATTTGACACTATTTTCCATAGGTTTCTCTCACCAGACTTTCAACATATCTTTGTTGACATAGACTACCATCTAGAGAAGCTAAACTTATGGCTTGTATGCGACCCGTTGCAAATGCGCGCAAAATGCTTAGATCATGAGCAATTCGTAGAAAGGATTAAGTTAATAGCAGAGCGTTTAAGTGGACTGTTAAATGATTACGCAGCAACATTTAAGCCTTTCACATTCAAGCACCACACTGCGATGATACGACCGCTTTTATCTCCACCGACAATAGAGTTAGACGGCTATATTGACGTACTGGCTTGAACAATATACAGCTCAGTGAAAGCTCGCTCTCAGCGAGCTTTTTTATGCGCAACAGAATGTCAATTTATATTTAACCCATTGAGAAATCGACGCTAGACAGTGCATCAAGATAATTCGGTTCAGCTTATGCAATTAAGATACGCATAGCCTCGATTATGCCTCGCCAGGGAGTCAGCTTATGTCTCGGAAAGTTAAAAGCTTTGTTAATAGCCATCCGATGGGCAGTGCAAGGTTTTCTCTTAGACTAGCTGAAGCTATAATCGAACTTTAATATGTATGAATGCTATACACTGCCCGTTAGCTAAACTTCTACACAAGAAGACTCATCACATTCACCCCAATTCACAACACCTCAATTACTTAACCGTTCGCGAATCGGACACCAAGTTTAGATCTTCGCGCGGTTTTAGCGCTGTAAGAAGGGCGTCCACCTTCGCAGAATTTCGTCGGCTTTTGTCAAGCCAATTAAGTCATGAAGCCAAGACCGCAGTCCGGCGAAATACCGAGTGGGCCATTGACGCATTTTGAAACCGTCGAGCTTGAGCGCTCCAGTCGCGTATTAACTCACTTCGCTATACTGAATTCCGCACCAAGGTCTGGCTCTCTTGGTAGACTTGCACCCCATCACGCTTGAGGCGGATCTGAGCGGTGTAGCTCACAGACCCATCCGCCAGTTTTCTTGCCCTGATAGCTGCCATATCGAAAGTGGTACGCATCGGTTTCGAATTGGTACATCGTACCAACGAGATCCTGAAAACCCTTGAAAACGCCCAAGAGCACTCCGAAAACACGTTGAGTAAAATGGTCCAGAATCAGAGCTTTAGCCCAGTAAAACCAACGCCTGAGCCGTCTCGGCGCTTCAGTGTGGCACCCATGATGGATTGGACGGACCGCCATTGCCGGTACTTCCTGCGCCTGCTGTCCAAGCACGCCCTGCTCTACACCGAAATGGTCACCACTGGCGCGTTGCTCAACGGCGATCACGAACGTTTCCTCCGTCACCACGAAGCCGAGCACCCGCTCGCGTTGCAGTTGGGCGGTAGCGTTCCGCTTGATCTCGCGGCCTGCGCGCGTATGGCGCAAGAGCACGGCTACGACGAAGTGAACCTGAACGTTGGCTGCCCGAGCGATCGTGTGCAGAACAACATGATCGGCGCGTGCCTGATGGGGCATCCGCAGCTTGTGGCGGATTGTGTGAAGGCGATGCGCGATGCGGTATCGATTCCGGTGACGGTAAAGCACCGCATCGGCATCAACGGACGCGACAGTTATGCCGAGCTGTGCGATTTCGTCGGTACGGTGCGCGATGCCGGGTGCACGAGTTTTACCGTGCATGCGCGGATTGCGATTCTCGAAGGGTTGTCGCCGAAGGAGAATCGCGACATTCCGCCGTTGCGTTATGACGTCGCGGCGCAGTTGAAGGCGGATTTTCCGGAGCTGGAGATTGTGCTGAACGGCGGGATCAAGACCATGGAGGCCTGCCATGAGCATCTGCAGACTTTCGACGGTGTGATGTTGGGGCGTGAGGCTTATCACAATCCGTATTTGCTGGCAGAGGTCGATCAGCAGTTGTTCGGCAGTAACGCGCCGGTGATCAGCCGGGCTGAAGCGTTGGCGCAGTTGCGGCCTTATATTGCCGAACATCTGCTGGCCGGTGGTGCGATGCATCACATCACGCGGCATGTGCTGGGTTTGGGCACTGGTTTCCCCGGGGCACGCAAGTTTCGTCAGTTATTGTCGGTGGATATTCACAAGGCCAAGGATCCGTTGGCGTTGCTCGATCAGGCGGCGCAGTTGCTTGAAGGGCGTTGATTGATGTTTTGAATGTGCGGGCAATGCATGAGCGTTGCCCGGTGTTTTGATGGACTGACAGGATGTCTTTTGGTTATGCCCGCGTCTAAACGTGCTCTATTCAATCGCTTCATACTCCTCGCTTTATGCTCGACGGTTTCCTCCAGCATCTTTGCCGACTGCAATTTTGCGCGAGGGTGTGGTGAAGGGAGCGGTAGCCCTTTTGAGTCGACGCAAATGTCCGGCTTTCTGGTGTTCACCGCGACGATGGTGTCGGTCGATGGAACCTCGGACGTATCCGGCCTAAAAAAACGTATTTACTCGGCCGCTGAAATCGAAGCAGCGCGATACTTCTTCGCCAGCGACGGCATGCTGCAAGCCGCATATTTCACATCGGCCTTGCATCGCTTTCGCCAAGAGTCGTCGCAATCAATGTTGGACGACCTTGCAGTAGCAGCGCTGATCAGCACTCAGTGATCAAACTGCCGCAGCCGCCGTCCAGTTCACCCAGCCAAACACCCAAGTCGCCAGAATCAACAATCCAAAACCGATCCGATACCACGCGAACGCCGCATAGCTGTGGTTGGCAATAAACTTCAGCAAACCACGCACGGCGATCATCGCAAAGATGAATGCGGTGACGAAGCCGAGGGCGAAGACTGGCAGGTCGTTGGGCTGAAACAGGTCGCGGTATTTATAGCCGGAGTACACCGCGGCGCCGACCATGGTCGGCATGGCGAGGAAGAACGAGAACTCGGTCGCGGCTTTGCGTGAGAGGCCGAAGAGCAGACCGCCGATGATGGTCGAACCGGAGCGCGAGGTGCCGGGAATCATCGCCAGGCATTGTACGAAACCGACTTTTAGCGCGTGAGACCAGCGCATGTCGTCGACATGTTCGACGCTGACCACATGGCTGCGCTGTTCCGCCCATAACATGACGATACCGCCGACAACCAGGGCAACCGCAACGGTGATCGGGTTGAAGAGATATTCATGGATCGCGTCGGCGAATAACACGCCGAGGATAACGGCGGGGAGAAACGCGATCAGCAAATTAAGGGTAAAACGCTGTGCATTGCGCTCGGTGGGCAGGCCTTTGACGATTTCGAAGATCTTCGGACGGAATTCCCACACCACCGCAAGAATAGCCCCCAGTTGAATAATGATGTTGAACGCCATCGCGCGTTCGCCGCCGAATTCGAGCAGGTCGGCGACAATAATCTGGTGACCGGTACTCGAGATCGGCAAGAACTCGGTCAAGCCTTCTACCGCGCCCAATATCAACACTTGGAAAAGGGTCCAGAAATCCATTAATCCTCCGTCAGAGCACTCAAGACGAGCGACCGGTCAATAACACTCAGGGGTTGAGTATCTGAAGTTACACAATTGGCTTTTATGAATATCAAAAGATCGCAGGCTTCGGCAGCTCCTGTAGGGGAACGCATTTCAAGCGTAGGAGCTGCCGAAGGCTGCGATCTTTTGGTCTTGAAGAATAGGTCTAACGGATTGCCACACTCAAGTCATGTTAGTAATCGTCGGTCGACGAACTTAACTGGAAAAATTTACATCTATTACAACAATCATTTCAGTTCAGATATGAAATGTGATCAACTTCACACAATCAGGACATGGCCAACCCATGGCAAAAGGACATAGACAAAGCCATCGCTATAAGCTCAAAATAGTGGCACCATTGCATATAGCCATCACCCACGCATTAGTTCACAACCCCCGAAAAATCAACTAAAAGCTTGAAAAGCTTACTTATTGTTAGAAAACTCGGGAGACACGTCTAAAATCCGCGTAAATGTTACCAATTGTCAGTCACAGATGAGAACCGGTGCTTTAACATCCCGATGTCAGCACCTAATTCGAGTCAACGCATGATGCTCTCAGGGAACTTGGCGACTAGAAGTCCGCGCCCGACAAATGATGAATCCGGTGTTCTTGCTCTGGGTCGTACCTTGGGTGTGGCCGATCATTTTACGACGCTGATCGCAAAGCACGTGCAGCCCGATATGATCCTGGAAACAGGTGCTTTCACTAGTTCATATAAACAGCAGCGTTACATCGATTCCTATCGCGCCATCTTCCTCATCATCGATAGCCCACAGGCCCTCGAAGACAATTTGGCGCTGATACAGAATCTGCGCGATGCGAACTTGAAACCGCTTATTTGCGCAGTCATCACCGGCCGCGGGGCGGTCAACAAGATCAAGTATTATCTCGCCGGCGCCGATGCCTGTATCAAGCTCAACACACTGAGCGATGACAGCGACGACTTGCTCACGGAGTTCTTCAACAGCGAAGACTGGCAGCGGGATATCACTCTGACGCTTGATCCGACGCGGATCTGCCTGCTGGACAGTCGGCGCAAACTCGATATTTCTTTCGCCGAGATGAAGATCCTCGAGGCCTTTGCGCAGACCGCCAATCACATTCTGAGCCATGATGAAATCGCCAGCATCATGGGCCTCAACGCCAATTTCTACGATCCTCGGGCACTGGAGAAATCAATCAGCCGCTTGCGTGGAAAAATCAAGGACATGTATGGTACAAACGCGATTCAGAGCATCCGCGGCTACGGCTATCGCCTGATGCGGGGCCTGATATCGACTGCCTGAGTCTCGGGCAGTCTTCCCTTTTGCATACGTACGAAGGATCGTCTGATGCAGCCATATCGTTTCAGTTCTGCTTCATATTTATTAAAACTCAAGCACTTGAATGAGCGCGGCAACACGCCACATAACAATAAAACTCCATAACATAGCAGCAGATCGAGTGGAATTTATCGACGGCCATTTTCGGCCCGAACCCTGCCTACGATTACTTCCGAGGAAGTCATTGCTCGCCTGCCGATTTATCTTTTAGCCAATTTTGGTGTGTATTTAGGAGAGAGACATGGAAACGAGTACAACCCTCCCCAGAAAATATTTTGTAGTTGTGACGCACAGCACAACGTCGCAGCGTGAACTGGAAAGCATCTTGTCCAGTGAGCGTTTCAATTCGTTTGGCACGTCGCAGGCGCAAATGTTTGTTGAAGGTGTTGCTTCGCCCTCTTCCGCCCCGATGGTCATGGAGTTCAGTTACCCAAGCCTTAGCCGAAAGAACGTCGCGCGCAGTATCGAGCATGATACTCAACGCATACTGGCCACCCTTGAAAATGAATGGCGAGCCGCGCAAACAGACAATCCGTTCCAGAGCTTTCCGGCAGTTAGTGCAGAACGAGCACATATCTCGAATGTCAGCGAGAGTCCTGAGGCCTGCAGCGACACCTGGCATCTCGACGATGATCAAGGCGTACTGCTCAAGGACAACATCGCAATCAGCCTGACTGGCCTGGAAACCGCCCTGGTCCGGAAAATGCTGACCCATGAAGAACGGGTGGTCAGTCGCGATGACTTGATCATCAGTATTGGCCGGGAACCGGAGCAATACCGTGGTCTGGAGATGTGCCTGAGCCGCTTGCAGGATAAATTCAAGAGCGCGAGTAATGGCGAGCGATTGTTTCGAGCCGTAAGAAATCGCGGATATTGCTTGATCCAGGAAGTCGTCGCGTAATCACAGGCGACATTCTAACCAAGACAAACAGATATAAAGTGCGACTACAACAACAAGAAGAGCACTCTGTTTGGTTTTTCCTCCCTGATTCAATAAAAGCTTCCCTGCCTCCACCCCGCCAACAGTAACAAATACATCCCCGCCTTTTCATCCCCCTCTCTACGACCTTTTCTAACAGACTGGTATTTAAATATTAGAAAGTTGGCATTGTGCCATCTTGTTAGAACTCGTCAGACACCATTCCCAACAATAACTTAGTCTATTGGCTGACGACAGTTCGGCTCTCGATGTTGTTACCTCAAGACACTCGCTAAAACAAAAACAATAAGTCTGCATAACAACTCGGCTTTCAACTGTTGAAACCTGAATGGACGTCTTTTGGGGATATCGTATGGATCTTTCTCTCAGTATTAATCGAAGCACGGGCCTCAAGGGACTGACCTTTTGGGGCCAATGGGCGCTGGCACAGGCTTTCGTTGTGACGCTGTTGTTCATCCTCGCTGAACAGCACACCGGCACCGTCGCGTTCTACTACCGAATGTGCGCTACCCTCGCCGTCCTGGCCTCGGTGCCGGCTTACACATTCAGCGGCGTTTATCGCAAACGCGACAACTACCTGACTGGCCTCGGCCGTCTGTTCATGGGTTGGTCGATGACCATGGCCGCGCTGGCGTGCATCGCGTTTGTCTGTCAGGCCGATGAGCTGTTTTCCCGTCAGGTGATCCTGAGCTGGGCGGTGTACGGCTTCCTCGGTCAGGCCTTCCTCTACGCGCCGCTGCATGCGTTTTCCAAGTACTACCAGCGTTCGCGTAAAAGCGAGCACCGGACGCTGATCGTCGGCACTGGCGAACTGGCGCTCGGCCTGGCGAAGAAACTCAGCCAACTGGAAAACCTGCCGCTGATCGGTCTGGTCAGCAACGGCGACAAACCAGTCCTCGCCGCAGACGCACCACGCGTCGTCGGCGCTCAGGATGAGTTGCTCGAACTGATTGAGGCTCACGACATCCGCCGCTTGTACATCACCCTGCCGCTGTGCGAAGCCGCCAAAATCGAGGCGATGTATGTCGATCTGCTCGGGGCCAACGTCGATGTGGTGTGGGTGCCGGACCTCAACAGCCTGACCCTGCTCAACCACTCGGTGAAAGTCGTGGACGGCCTGCCGGCGATCTACCTGAACGAAAGCCCCCTGACCAGCCGCCCGACCGCTGCCCTGAGCAAAAGTCTGGTTGAGAAGACCGTGGCGTTCCTGGCGATCATTGCCCTCAGTCCGCTGCTGTTGATCATCGCGCTGGCGGTTAAACTCAACTCGCCCGGCCCGGTGTTTTTCAAGCAGGATCGTCATGGCTGGAACGGCAAGGTGATCAAGGTCTGGAAATTTCGCTCGATGCGTGTCCACGATGATCGCGAAGTGAAACAGGCCAGTCGTAATGACTCGCGTATCACCGCTGTGGGTCGCTTTATCCGCCGCACGTCGCTGGATGAGTTGCCGCAACTGTTCAACGTCTTGCAGGGGCATATGGCTCTGGTGGGTCCGCGTCCACATGCTGTTGCGCACAATAACTATTATTCGGGCAAGATCCTCGCCTACATGGCGCGTCACCGAATCAAACCTGGGATCACCGGGCTTGCACAGATCAGTGGCTGCCGGGGTGAGACCGACACCATCGACAAGATGCAGAAGCGTGTCGAGATCGACCTGCAGTACATCAACAGCTGGTCGTTGTGGCTGGACCTGAAGATCCTGGTAAAAACGCCGTTTACGTTGTTATCGAAAGACATTTACTGAGGTTCAGAGCTTCAGATCGCAAGGGGACGAAAGTCCCCTTTTTTGTGGGCGGGATTTGGCACACCGGTATCGAACACAGGTGCGCCCCTGTGGGGGTTGGGTTATGGCCGGGCTCTGTAGTTGGATGACGATCAAATGCAGGAGTGAGCCCGCTCGCGATGGCGCTGTGTCAGTCAATGATGATGTCGGCTGACATGACGCTATCGCGAGCAGGCTCACTCCTACAAGGGTTTTGTGTGGGGCTTGGGAGGTCGGCGCTTACTCGGTAATCTTCTCGAAGTTGCGATAGAACATGTCCCCTTCCCGGCTATCCGTCATTGAGTGCAGTTGATAGCTGCGGCTCAGTCGGGCGCCGCCATCTCGGGTCAGCGGCGCCCAGACCAGGTTGGCGCGGCGCATGGTCGACATGCTCATCATTTCGTCGAACGGGATCGACAGGTACAGGCCCTTGTCGAAACTACCTTCGCCGTATTCGGCGCTGCTGGCCGTGGTAATGGTCGCCCAGGCACCGACGCGCACGCCGTTGAAGAACTCGCGGGAGATGTCCACGGTCGTGCCCCAGTCCCCGGCCAGATAACGACCGACACTGACCGCGGCCAGCGTGTCGAAAGGCAGATCGGTATAGCCAGTGATATGCCCGGTCACCACGGAGTAATCGCGCAACGCGAAGCCTTGATCGAAATCGCGCTGGCGCACCCAGTTCAAATCCGCTCCTACCGACCAGCGCTCGCCTGTCGGGCGGAACAGCACTTCGGCACCGACGCCGGCAAACATTGATTCCAGATAACCGCCATAAACCATGCCGTAGAGATCCTTGTCCAACTGCTCGGCATGGCTGAGCTGGAACAACGGCATGGTGGTGTTGGAGGTGGTCAGGTACTGGCGCAAATCCGTGCGCACGCGCGGCAATCCGCTCGGCGCGTCGTAGACGAATTTGTCGAAGTTGTTGACCAGATTGGCACTGAGCAAACCGCTCCACCAGGTGTTGCGGTTGAAGCGATATTCCGCGTCCGCGTCGGCACTGAATTGATAGAGCAAACCGTCCGGGCCGCCGACGTTCTGCTTGAAGCCCAGACCCACGCCATAGCTGAAATGCTGCGGCGCTTCGGTGTAGAGGGTTTTCTCGTTGCGCGGCATCGCCGGGTTGATTTCGGTGGTGCGGTGCAGCGACTGCAACGGCTCCTCGTTGTTGATCACCTCGCGAAAGGTCTGGCGCGGCAGGCTGGTTTCTTCCAGCGGCAAGTCGTAGCGCTTGTTGACCACGGTGAACCAGTCGATGTCGTCGTTGACGCTGTTGTCGAGAATCCGGCTCGCGCGGCCGACAGCCTTGGACGAGTGAAAATATCGCTGCTGCTCGCCATACACGATCAGCTCGGAATCGCGCTGGCTGATGCGCTCTACCTTGTACCCGGCATTCTGCTGCAGACGCCGCGACACATCGGCCCAGTTGACCTGCTCCATCGAGGTCGTCGGGGCCTTCGCCGGCAACGATTCGGGCGTCGGGTCGTAGGTCTTGGCCGGGGCCTTGCGGCTGACGAAATTGGTGTGAAAGGTCACGCCGAACATTGCCGTATTGCCCCGTTCCCACGCAGCGCTCAGATCGATTGAATCGGTGACCTTGAACACCGCGCCGAGGTTGATCGGCGAGTCCTGTTTGATTTCGTTGTCCTTCGGCTCGTTCTTGTAATCGTTGCCTTCGAACTCCAGTTTCAGGCTGAGACGATCCCAAGGCGTCTGGTAGCTCACGCCACCGAACAGCGACGGTTTGCCACGAAAGTACGAGCCGGAGTTGACGTCACCGGTGCCTTCAAGGGCCGGGCGGGTATCGAAGCGATTGCTGACGTAGCCCAACGGGTTGTCGAAGTCGCCGCGATTACCGATGTAGCCCCAGGCGATGCCCGCACTGAAATCGAAATTGTCGAAACGCTTGTTGGCGACGAAGAATTCGCTGGAGAACAAACCGGTACCACCGATATCTCGAAAGCCCAGCGCCACTTCCGGCGCCCAGTGGCTTTCCTGCCACAGGCGCACTTTGGCGTCGACCGCCTTGTCCTTGTAGCTTTGACTGCCGCTGAGGGCCTCCGAGCCGTACGGCCGGTTGGTGATCGCGGTGTAGCGAAACGAACCTTCGAGCCAGTCCAGCGGCTGCAACGACACGCTGTAGCGGCTGTAAGGGTCGGTGCGATTGGCGTTGACGCTCAGCTCGCCGGCCGGGGCCATGCGCGCCGTCGGCGTCTGCAACAGGCCGGTGCCACCGAAGTCATTCTGGGTGATGCGCGGCTCGGCGTGGGCCAGACCGCAGGGCAATAACAACACAGCTGCAAAACGTAACTTCAACGAACCACCTCGGCCAGCTGCGTGGCAATGAATTCGGCCAACTGCTGATTCAGTTCAGGAAGAGGCGGATCCAGATCATCATTTTTTATCGGCACCAGAATCCTGCTGCCGGCCACCGGAAACTGTCCGGACTCGCGATTCCAGTGCGCGATACCGACACGCCGCGACACGCCGTTGGGCTGGATCAGCCACAGGTAATCGGCCTCGGCGTCGTCGAGAATCGAGCAACCTTCCAGGTATTCGCGAGCCTCCTGCAACGGCTGATACGGCAGGTGGCACGGCTCGGCGACTGCGCCCAATACCTGCACTTCATCGACCCGTTTCGGGTAGATCAGCCGATCGCCGTCATCCAGCCGAATGTTGCGCGCGAAGCCGACTTCCACGGCCACCGGGTCGAGGTCAGCGATCTGCCGCCCGGTCACCGGCATCTGCCGGACTTCTTCGGCAATGCGCTGCGCCAGTGCTGCGCGGCCTGGCCGGTCGAACAACGTGGCCATGCGCTGCAGCACATCGAGGTCGAACAGCACGCCGACCTTGAGCCGTGTCTGTTCCTCGAGCAGCGACTGACGCAACAAGCCGCCCGCCAGCCAATAGCCTTCGGCATTGGGCACGGCTTCGCCGATCACATCGAGCAAGCGCCCGCCCGGCGGCAACTCTATCGGCCCGGGATTGGCGACGTCGCCGGACACCGTGACAGCGGCCTGACTCGCCCCGGCGATCAGCAGAAAGCCCACCGCGATAAGGCTGAACCGCTTCACGGCAGGTGCCTGCGATCAGGGGTCAGCTGCACCAGCTTGACGCGCAGTTGCGAGGTCAGCTGTTGCTCGCTCTGCAGAATGAAACCGTCACGTGGGTCGACCCAGTAACGGTTGGTCGCACTGAGGCCGATGGCTGGCGCGTCAATCTGCTCATCGACGCGCAGTACCGAGTAAGCCTTGTCGAGAATCTCCAGGGTCTCGGTGGAACGGCGCGAGAAGCGGCTGTTGACCACCACGCCGACTTCCTGGCCCTTGTACAGATCGATCCAGCGCCACGTGGTGTAACCATCCGCGACGTGGTGCAGGCCTTGCTTGAACGGCGAGTCATCGGCCAGCCGCGTGCCATCCAGATCGCCCTCCAGTCCCAGGCCAATGCTGCGCACCGCAAGGCCATCGCGCAGCAGCAATACCTGCTTGCCGGAGGCGACCCAGAACTGCAGGTCTTCACGCTCGCGCACCAGCGCCAGCACGCCGGAGCCGGAGGGCGTGGTCAGTTTCAGTTGCGGATAGTTGACCCCGGCAACTTCGGCCGCCGAAACGTCAACTTCATCGGGGCCGACGACGGCGGCCTTGAGGTTGTTCAGCGACGCGCTCATCAGCGGGTTACAGCCGCACAGCAACGACGCCGCCATCAGGCAGACGCCCACTTTCAATAGGTTCACAGTCGGGCGGCCTTATTTGCTGTTGTTGCTGTATTCGCTCCAGTTCTTCGCTGCCGAAGCCCCAGTGCCGACAATCGACGCCGACGGCACCAACTGGCTGATGAAACGGTTCCAGCGAGTGACGTTGGCCGGGCCGACGTAGACGACATCCTGCGGCCGCACCTGGAAGTGCGAAGCCAGCGCCATGGCGGTCGGGGATTCGGCTTCGAGCTGATAGATCTTCGCTGGCTCGACGTCGAGATTTTCTACCCCGCGAATGACGTAGACCGCGTTGCCGTTGGAGCTGGTCTGACTCAGGCCGCCGACCGAACCGAGCACGTCGGAAAGGTTCATCGTCGCAGTCTTGAAGCTCAGCGCGCGTGGCTGGTTGACCTCGCCCATGACGTAGATGCGCTTGTTGTCGTTGTACGGCAGGGACAGCTGATCGCCGCCCTTGAGGTAGACGTTCTGCAGTTCGGAATCCTGCTGATTGAGCGAGTCGAGATTGAGCGGATAGACCCGCCCGTTGCGCGTCAGCAACAGGCCCGACAAGTCGGCGTTGTTGGTGTCGATGCCGGCGGAACCGAGGGCCTCGACCACGCTCAGCGGGTTGGTCGAAATCGCCTGCGGGCCGGCCTTCGTTACGGCACCGGTGACCACGACTTTCTGGCTGGCGAAGCGCAACACCGCTACATCGACCTGGGGCTCGGCGATGAATGCCGACAAGCGTTGTTCGATGTCCGCGCGCAGTTGCTGGATGGTCCGGCCAGCGGCCTGGACTTCCTTGATGAACGGGTAATACAGCGTGCCGTCGGAGCGCACCAGGCGGCCGTTGGCATCGATCTGTTGTTGCGCGCCGGAGGGGGCGGTCAGCTCCGGGTGATCCCAGACGGTGATGTACAGAACATCATTGTTGCCGATGCGATATTCCGCCGGCGTTACCAGCAGCTCCGCCGGCAGCGACTCACGCTTTTGCGTGGCGCGGTTCATGGCGATCAGCTTCGGGGTGATCGGAATCAGCTCGACCCGACTGCTTTCGCTGGCGCCCTGGCGGGTGATATCGCTGGTGCTCAGGTACTGACCGGGGGAAAACATGCAACCTTGCAAAGCGAGACTTGCCAACATTAAAAGATAAACACTACGAGTCATAATGGCACTACGCTATTCAAGGGCGAATCCAAAAAACAAAGTCACCCGACTTGCGTCGGGCGACTCTGTACTGCACTAACAAATGTTCCTGTTAGTTATGCGTGCCGGTTGTACCGGTGGTACCTGTCGTACCGGTGGTACCGCCATTGGCACTGCCACCGCTGTTGGACGCCGCTACAGCACTGGCAACCATTGCAGTACTGGCGGCGGGCGCTTGCGAAGCCGCCACACTGCCACCTACATTGGTTACCGCTGTCAACGGCGCTTCAGCTGCGGCAGCCCAGTTGCTCAACATCGTCAACAGGGCAACTGCCATCACTTTTTTCATAACAACTCCTTTCTAACATTCGACCTGTTAAAAAACCGGTCTGTGTCAGAGCTGGTAGCGTTCGAGTCCGCAAAGAGCGCGAACACGATCCGTTGTTCTTTCACAGTCTTACCCAACTGATAAAAGTCGAACGGCAGGTTTATATCTACGGACTTGCAAAAGGCATTGCCAGTGTAATTTCCCGACGTTATCTAACAACCTGACTGAAACTAACATCGAACTAAAAGGCCATCATCGCGAATAACCGTTGGGGTGATTCGATTGCCAGCGCCAAGTGTCGGCGACCATGTCCTGCAAGTTGCGCGTGGCCTTCCAGCCGAGTTCTTTTGCGGCTTTCGAAGCGTCGGCGAAACTTTCGGCAATGTCACCAGCCCGACGCGGCATCATCCGGTACGGCACCGGCCGCCCGCAGGCCTGTTCGAAGGCATGCAGCACTTGCAGCACGCTGTAGCCATCGCCGGTGCCGAGGTTCCAGGTGTGGATGCCGGTGCGTTCACTGATCGACTGCAACGCCTTCAAGTGGCCGTCCGCCAGATCGACGACATGGATGTAATCGCGCACGCCGGTGCCATCGGCTGTCGGGTAATCGTTACCGAAGATCGACAACTCACGCAGGCTGCCGACCGCGACCTGGCTGATATAAGGCACCAGATTGTTCGGAATGCCGTTCGGGTCTTCGCCCATATGCCCGCTGGCATGGGCGCCGATCGGATTGAAGTAGCGCAGCAGTGCGATGCTCCAGCGTGGCTCGGCGAGGCTCAGGTCGCGCAGCACGTTCTCGACGATCAGCTTGGACTGGCCGTAGGGATTGGTCGGATTGCCCGTTGGAAAATCCTCGCGGATCGGCATCTCCTCAGGCTCGCCGTACACCGTCGCCGAGGAACTGAACACCAGTCTGAACACCCCCGCCGCCGCCATCGCCTGACACAGGGTGATGCTGCCGCCGACGTTGGTTTCGTAGTATTCGAGCGGCTTGCGCACGCTCTCGCCCACGGCTTTCAGCCCGGCGAAATGCAGCACGGCGTCGATCTGATGTTCGCGGAAAATACGATCCAGCAATGGGCGATCGCAAACATCGCCGCGAATCATCCACGGGCTTTTGCCGCAAATGGCTTCAACGGCGTGGAGTGCCGCATCGCTGCTGTTACAAAGATTATCCAGAACGACAACTTCATAACCTGCTTCAAGCAATGCAAGTGTGGTATGCGAGCCGATATAGCCGGCGCCACCCGTTACCAGAATCTTCATAGCGCGATCCGTCATTGAATAAATACCCGGTAGCGTGTCAAGCCTTGCCTGGTGGATATGCGGGGCAATTCACACAAACAAGGCGACAACAACCTCAAACAAATTTAGTTCAACCAATGGCAATAAATATTTTCGCCGGTCAAACTATCTGCGGGTACTTATTAGCACTCCCCGTGCACTTATCACTATCAACGGATACCGACTAAAAATAACTTAAAACACAGTAGTCGACATCTCATAACATTAACGCCTTTTAACGGCGCAACTAATTGCCACCCACAGCCTGACTCGGGTATTAAAGTAAGCCTTCAATAATCATTGAAACTTGCCGCCACTCTCTGGTGCGCAACCGTCGCCTGTGTTCCATGACTGTCCAGGATACTTTTATGATTCGTAAATGTTTGTTCCCCGCTGCCGGCTATGGCACACGTTTCTTGCCGGCAACCAAAGCCATGCCGAAAGAGATGCTGCCGATCGTCAACAAGCCGTTGATCGAATACGCCGTTGAAGAAGCACGGGACGCCGGTCTGCAACACATGGCCATCGTCACCGGCCGGGGCAAACGCGCGCTGGAAGACCACTTCGACATCAGCTACGAACTCGAGCACCAGATTCGCGGCACGGAGAAAGAGAAATTCCTGGCCGGCACCCGTGAGCTGATCGACACCTGCACCTTCTCTTACACCCGTCAGGTGGAAATGAAAGGTCTGGGTCACGCGATTCTCAGCGGCCGTCCGTTGATCGGCGACGAGCCGTTTGCCGTGGTACTGGCCGACGACCTGTGCCTGAACCTCGAAGGCGACGGCGTGCTGTCGCAGATGATCCAGCTGTACAAGAAATTCCGCTGCTCGATCGTCGCCATCCAGGAAGTCCCGGCCGATCAGACTCACAAGTACGGGGTGATCGCCGGCGAGCTGATTTCCGACGGCATCTACCGGGTCAACAACATGGTGGAAAAACCGGCGCCGCAGGATGCGCCGTCGAACCTGGCGATCATTGGTCGCTACATCCTTACGCCGGATATCTTCGACCTGATCGCCGACACCGAACCGGGCAAGGGCGGCGAAATCCAGATCACCGACGCCTTGATGAAACAGGCGCAGAACGGCTGCGTGCTGGCGTACAAATTCAAAGGCCTGCGCTTCGATTGCGGCGACGCCGAGGGTTATCTGCAGGCGACCAACTTCTGCTACGACAACGTGTACCTCAAGGGCCGCTGAGACGGCTTTCCACTTCCCCACAGGCAGGCAACCATGAACATTGCACAACATTCGACAGAGATTGAACGTGAGGTGGGCAACCTCGGGGTGATGAGCTGGTTGTCGCGCCATCAACCGCTGCCCAGCGCCAACGAAACCTGGCTGGGCACGATTCTGCTGGTGGAGCGGATCGGCGTGTTTCCTGCGTCCGGCGATATTCGCCGGCCGATGCACGATCCCTACCCGCTACTCGCGCACCTGAAGGCGCTGTACGGTGGACAAGCGCTGGAGATGGACGACCGCGATGGCCTGAAAGTGATTTTCAGCGACTGGCGCTTTCGTGTACGCATCTGCTGCAACGACCCGGCGATCATCATCAACGTCGAAACCCGTTGTGATGCACGGTTGATGCCGCAGAAGCTCGCGGAATTACTCGAACAAGTCGACAACTTCGCGTCGGCCTGAGAAACCCGTAGGAGCTGACGAGTGAAACGAGGCTGCGATCTTTTCGGACGCAATGAACACCAAGATCAAGAGATCGCAGCCTCGTTTCACTCGTCAGCTCCTACAACGGGGTTTTGTCGCAACGGTCGTTGGCGCCCATGAGCCAGCCATAAAAATAATCGGCAATCACCTTCCCGCCCGTGGCCGGCAATGGATGAATCCTGTCCGGGCCGATCATCGCGCTGGCGTAGCGTTTGACGTCGGGGCCGAATGCGCATTGCAGGTTGGCGAATCCGAGATGCTGTTCACGCGCCCAAGGCTCGAGCACCTGCGCATAGGCCGACATCGGGTAATCGCTGGAACGCGTGGTGTCCTGGCGCATGATCAGGTTGATACTCGCCGCCGGCTGAATCTCGCGCAGCATACCCACCAGACCCTGAACGTTCTGCAGATACTGCGCAGGCTTGACACCAAAGCCCTGATCGTTGCCGCCGAGCATGATCAGGTAAACGTCGGCCGGAATCTTCGACACCACGGCTTTCCATTGCGTCTGCCACTGCGGATCGGCGTGATAGAAGTCGGCCGATGCCGCACCTGACGCCGCCAGTTTCGACACCCGCACACCCTTCTGCTCGTTGCCCAGCCACAGGCCGAACAGCGTCGGCGCGCCTTTCACCACTTCCAGTTTGAATGACCAGTCTGCGGCTGATGGAGCGCCGGGTAGCGCGACCTCCTGAACGCCCGAGCCTGCGAGCTGCAACGGTTGCCAGTCTTGCGTGGGCGACCAGCGATAGCGCAGTTCGTCGGATCCGCCGTTACCCAGATACAACAGTTTCGCCTGAGTCACCGCGGTATCGATGCGCGGCGAAGGGTTGGCATCCACCTGCAACCAGGCGCCAGGTTTGCCGCTGATCGTGCGACTGTCCGGGCTGGCCTGGCCCAGATCGGAAACCGTCCAGTCGCCACCGAAGTATTTGTCGCTGCTGCGGGTGTATTTGAAATGCGTGCCGCCCAGCGCCGCGCCGTGATTGAACCCGACGTAACCGGGGCCGGCGAAACCCACCTCGGCGGCCACTCGCTGCACCAGTTTGTTCAGGTAAAAATCCTGCCCGGCGGTGTAGCTGTCGCCGATCACCGAAACGGACAACACCTTGCCGGCCTTGCCCTCGCGCCATTGCGTAAAACGCTGGCGGGCATCCTCTACAGTGATGGCCGAGGTGGCGACTGGTTGAGGGGCGTCTACTGGCATCATTCAATATTTCCTTTGTCCGGGATGGCCCTTTCGCGAGCAGGCTCGCTCCCACAAGGATGTGTGACTTGCACGGATCCACTGTAGGAGCTGACGAGTGCAACGAGGCTGCGATCTTTTGATCTTCGCAAGCCACGGCAAAAGATCAAAAGATCGCAGCCTCGTTTCACTCGTCAGCTCCTACAGGGATGATTGCGTGTGTACCACGGGGGTGACGGGCGCCAACGGTTTCTTACTCGCCGCGCGCTCGCCAAGGAACAACACCGAAGTGAAGTTGAAGCGACTGAACACCATCGCCAACAACACCGGCCCGAGCAAACCGCTGCTCAAACCACCGAGCACCAGCAAGCTTTCATCTTTCACGCCCATGCGTCCCAGCACAAACCGCGAGGTCGCCGCGAACAGCACATGAAACAGGAAAATCGCATAGGAATATCCGCCCAGCCAGGTCAGCGCTTTCGAGCGCATGTCACTGGACAGCAAGGCGATGCAAGACACACACCCCACCGTCAGACCGATCACACTGCGACGATCGACAATCAGCTCACGATCGATCGCCGCGACATACAGCAACGTCAGCGAAATCAGCACAAACAGCAGCGGCCCGAGCACCTTGAAACGCTGCTTTAAAACATCGACATTTTCCTGGCCAATCATCCCCGCGACGAAAAACGGTAGCAGGTATATCGCACCGTTGATGCCGAACGCATCCAGCGGCAACGGCGGCAGCAGGAACAACACCGCGGCAAACACAAACAACCCATACAACCGCGTCGCTGAACGCAGCAGGCCGCGCCATTCCAGCAAGCCGACGAAGATGAAAATGATGAACACCGCCTGCAGGAACCAGAAGTGGTTGATCGGCACCCAGAACGACAACAGCGCATCGATCACGCCGACGTCCTTGTTCACCCCCGGCCCCACCGCTTGCAGCACCGAGAACGGCACGCCGACGCACAGCAGCGGCACGATCAACCGACGCACCTTGCCGGTAAAGAACGCGGAAAAGTCATTGCCGCGAATCTTGTAGATCGCATAGATGTAGCCGGAGATAAAGGTGAACAACGGCATGCGCACGTACACCATCGAGTCGGCGATGACCCGGAACGGCGAGCCGATGTCGATCTTCAAGCCGCCGCCCAGCGGGCCGATGACGTGATAGAGCACCAGCAGCAGGCACGCCAGGCCGCGCAAAGTTTCGATCTCCAGGGATTTTTTCTTGCTCGACATAGAGCACCTGCCTTAAGTGAGAATGCGTGATTCAACCTGCGCCGGCTTGTTCGCGCGCAGCATCAAGCCCAGGCCGACGAACAACACCGGCACGACCATCGAGAAGTGGCGGGCGAAGGAGCCGAAGTCCGGCTCGAACAAGCCTTGCACCAACAGAAATGCCAGCGGAATCGCGATCAGCTCCTTGGGTTTGGTCTGGATCGGCGCGCCCTTGTAGTCGGTCGACGTGATGACTTTGAACAGCAGCAGCGCGGTCATGATCATCAGCGCGACGAAGATCACCTGCCCCGGCCCGGACAGCAGAATCAGCTCCACAGGGAACGACAGGCGGAAGAAAATGATCATCGAGTCCAGCGCCTGGGAGACGAAGTCGCTGCCGCTGAGCCACGAGACGATCAGCGACTTCGAACCCTCCTCGCCTGCCGTGCGCAGTTCGTTGTTGCTCGCGCGAATCGACGACACGGGAAAGCCCAGCGCCAGCTGAATGGCCATGGCCACCGCCAGATAAAACAGGAACAGCATCAGAAAGAAGGTGAAGCGCGACACGTACTTTTTCATCACACAGACGCCGACCCACGACAGCGAAAACAGAATCCAGTACGGCCGGATCAGCACGCCATAAATCACCGCCGAGAGAAAAAACCCGCCGCGATACTTGCGCGTCAATGCGCTGAGCAGAATGCTCAACACCGCCACCGAGACGATGATTTCCTTGGTCAGGTTCTCGAGGAAGAACGAACGCACGATGCCCCACAGACACAGGGTGCCGAAGATGGTCAGCGGCATGCGTCGAAACACCACCACCGGAATTGCAGTGAGGAAGAAATTGCAGAACATGCCGTAGGCCCAGGCATTGGTCAGGTTGATCCCGGTGGGCCGTAGCAGGAACGCCGAACACTCGTAGGACGAACGATCCGGCGAGAACGGGTTCCAGAAATTGCAGTTGTCCGCGCGCGCATAGGACGACCACAAGGTCATCGCATCCGGCCCCGGGTCGCGTGGCACCAGCAGCGGCATCGCCACTGACAGGAACAGCCCGGTGAACAGAATCAGGAAGGAAATCGACGAATCGAATTTGCGCCCGCGAAATTCGATGCGCGGCAGTTTCAGGCCCATGACAGCGCAGCCTTTTTCGCGCCGGTGACGCGGGTCAATAACGCGATCACGCCAAGCTGCACGACGATGGCAAAGACGTTGCCCCACGCCGCGCCATAAATTGAGTAATGCTTGATCAGCACATAACTGACCGGCACCGAAATCAGCAGACAGAGGGCCGCGCTGGCCAGCGACACCCGACTGTTCTTCGAGGCAATCAAACCGCCCCAGACGATGTCGCCGATTGCACGCAAGGCGAAGGAAAAAATCAGCACCGCGAGGAGAGCGTTATCCGGACGCGGCACGCTGCTGGCGACGTAATCGAGCACCAGGTTGAAAAACACATAGATCGCCACGGCCACAACCGCGGAGACCACCAGCGAGCGCATGACCCATTTATTCACGAACAGTTGCCTGACCGTGAACGCCTGCTGATCCGCCTGAAAACGCTTGGCCAGCACCGGGATGCCGACCACCGCCACCACCGCATACGACAACGCCTGCAACGTGTTGGCCGCCGACCACGCGTAGACATATTTTCCGAGGCTGGCGTAGGGTTCCAGATCGATGATCAGAAAGCGTTCGGCGTACTGACTCAGGGCGATCAGACCGGTGCCGAGATAGAACGGCAACCCGGCCTTCCACACCGTCGCGGTGTCCAGCACCGCTGCCTCGCGACCCTTGTGCACGTTCACCACGATCAGGTATCCGGCGATGATCACCAGCACGTTGGCGGCGACCCACAGCCACAAGACGCTGGCGATGCCCGCGACCCAGCCAAGCATCATGCCGCCGACCGCCAACATGGCCCAAAGGCCGGTCTTGATGAAGAACAGCAAGGCACCGACGGTGGCTTTCTGTGCGGAGAACACAAAGGAATTGATTTCGAACGACAGGTGCTCGGTGAGCAGCACCAGGGTCACGCAAAGGACCAACGTGGCGGTTGCTTCGACCGACTGAAACAGCGAATAGATCAGCACGGTCAGCACCGACAACAACAGCCCCACTGCCAGGTACAGCAGCAGGACTTTATCGACCACCCGCCGCGAACTGCCGCCGACGCTGATCAGCCGATTGATCTCGGAACTGAAGCCGACGCTGTAGAACTTCGAAGCGATCAGCGACGCCGCGACCACCACGCCGTAAAAACCCAGCGCCTCGTACCCGAGGTAATGGGTGATGGCCAACACCAGCAAGAACTTCGCGCCCAAGGCTCCGCCGCGAAGCAACAGCCGAAATATCATCGAACGACACCCTTGATGATCTCGTCCATGGCCACGGTTTTCGCCTCGATCTCGCGGCAGGTGTCGGTCAGACGCTTGCCGAAATCCGCCAGCGCATTCGGTGCGTAAACGGTGTTGATGATGGTATCGACGTCGATGTCGCCGCCATTGATCACCCAGTCCTCGACGCCCATGTCCTGATAGGCGCCAAAGCCTTTGCGCTCGTAGCTGATGTGGTACGCCGGCACGCCGGAGAGCAGCGATTCGATGGCGCCGTGCAGACGCACCGAGATCACCAGGTCCGGTTGATATTTGGCGATGGTTGCCTTCAGCGAGAGCAGGTCTTCGTTGATGCCCAGCTCGCGGTAGAACGCGCCGTCATCGTTGCCACGCACCGCGCTTTGCACGGCGCAGACCACTTTGCTTTTGTTCTTCAGACGCTGCAGCAGCAGTTTCAGGTTGGCCACGTAGGCGACCTTCTTTTCTTTGCTCCACTCCGGCGGCTTGCGCAGCACCACGCACACTGTCGTCGGCGAGGCGGCGCAGCGGGTGAATTTCGGTTGCTGAAGAATCTTGCCTGCCAGCGATTGCACCGCTAGGTCCGGCGCGCGATAGACGTTTTCGCAAGCGTCGAAAATCGCCGAGGAGCGGTTGTCGCGCACGAACACCGCATCGGCGCTGGCGTAATGCTCAACAATCTTGTTGCTCTCGCCATGGAACGGGCCAATGCTCTGCGGCAGGTACACCGACGGCACCTTGCTGAGGATCGCCGTTTCCAGTTGCTTGGCGTGGCCGAGCTTCAGCTTGATGTGCTCGAACGCGCTCTTCGAACGCATGTAACCACCGCCGACACCGACGATCAGATCGGTCTTCTTCAGCAGCTCGGCGAGCCCGGCGTAGGACTGATTGAGAAACACCGCTTGCTTGACCCGGCCCAGGCCTTTGGCCGCCATCACCGGCGCATCGAAACGCGGGTGCGGCAGGTAGCTGAACGACTCGGGATCGGACGCCACGACATTGATCGCGGTGTCGTCACCGAAGTTACGCTGCACCAGAGCAATGGCCAGATCGACAAGCAGACCGTCACCGGAGTTGGACGCACTGTAGCCATGCAAAATCGTTACGTTCATAAGCTTGAGTTCTACTTAATAAGTGGGAGCGTGATACAGGTCGTAGGTCTGGCGGATCATCAATGCGGCGCTGAAGCGTTCGCGGACAATGCTCCGGCCTTCGTTGCCGAGGTCGAGCAGGCGCGGTTTCTGGATGATCGTCAACACGTCGGCCAGCGCCTGGTGGTCGCCGGACGGAAAGACGTAGCCGGACACTTCATTGGTGACCAGTTCCGGCAGCGAGGTGCAGTTGCTGGCAATCACCGGCAGCCCCATGGCCATGCCTTCCAGCGGCACCATGGCGAAGCCTTCCCAGCGACTCGGCACGATCAGCGCATCGGCCTTCTGATACAGCGCCTGCACTTCGCTCGGGGTCACCCAGGGCAGGTACTCGACGGAATCCATCGGCGGGCACTCCACCGAATCCTCGTTGACCGCACTGCCGACCACGGTGAGTTTCAGGTCGTTGCGATTGACCTTGGCGTAGGCCTTGAGCAGCACGTCGAAGCCTTTCTGATAGTCCAGGCGTCCGACAAACAGCAGATGAATCGGCTCGGCGCCAGCACGCTTCGGCGCCTCGTCCTTGTGGTGAATGCCGTTGTAGATCAGCTTCATGCGCTTGCGCTCGATGCCGAAGCGCGCAGCTTTGTCGAGTTCGTACTGGCTGACGCAGATGATCACGTCGGTGACTTTCTGCAGCACCCGTTCGATCCACGCGTAGATCTTCTGCTTGGTCGGCGAGCTTTCCATCAGAAACGAAAACGCGTGCGGGCAGTAGACGATTTTCGGCTTGCGCCACGGCCGCAACAGCACGCAGACACAACGGCCAATCACCCCGGAAAAAGTGCTGTGCAGGTGCACGATGTCGGGTTTTTCCTTGAGCAGCACCTGGCTCAAGCGCCAGGCGAAACGCAGCAGCGAAGTCACGTTGCGGCCACTGCGCGGAAAGGTGCGCACCTGCCGGGGCGCGATGCCGTGCAGTTCTTTGGCCTGATCCTCGGGGACCAGATAGACCAGTTGATAATTCGCCGCGTCGTCTTCGGGCGATGCCGAGATCGTGCGGATCACCGTCGCCACGCCACCTTTGATCGTCTCTGCCACGTGCAGTATTTTTTTCACAGCTCACCCACTTCAAACAGGAAAGAACAATCGGCAACCATCAGGATTTGTCGGACGCGTATTCGTAGTTGTAATAGCCAGTGCCGCCGTAATAGCTGGCTGCACGCTTCTCGACGCCGTTGAACACCGCGCCTTTCAACTCGATGCCGTTCTGGGCGAAGCGGCGAATGGTCAGTTCGATCTCTTTGGCCGGGTTCACGCCGAAGCGGGTGACGATCAGGCTGATGCCGGCCTCACGACCGACGATGGCGGCATCGGTCACCGCCAGCAGGGGCGGCGTGTCGATGATCACCAGGTCATAGCGCTCGCTGAGTTGCGCCAGCAGCTCACGGAAGTTGGCGTGCATCAGCAACTCGGAAGGATTGGGCGGCACCTGTCCCCGGCTGATGAAATGCAGGTTGTCGATCTCGACAGTGTTGATCGCTTGCTCGAGGGTGCAGCGCTTGACCAGCAGGTCGGACAGACCGTTGCTGATCGGTGTGTTGAGGGTTTTGTGCAGATGCCCTTTGCGCATGTCGGCGTCGATCAGCACCACGCGCTGGCCGCTCAGGGCCATGACCGCCGCGAGGTTGGACGAGACAAAAGTCTTGCCGACCTGCGGGCTCGGCCCGGAAATCATGATCCGGTTGTTGGTCGAGTCGAGCCCGGCAAAGTGCAGGCACGTGCGCAGGCTGCGGATCGATTCGATCGACAGATCGGTCGGATTGCGCAGCGCCAGCAAGTAGGCCGGTTTATCAACGCCATCGCGGGCGCGGCCCTTTTTACTGTCCTCTTCCTCCTGCAAGGCACTGTAGGGAATCGACGCATAAACCGGCAGGCCCAACTGCTCGATGCCCTCCGGGCCTTCGAGGCCTCGACTGAGGGATTTGCGCAGCAACACCAGGGCCACGCCGACGAACGCACCGAGCAACGTCGCGATCAGCACGATCAGCGGTTTCTTCGGTTTGATCGGGCTGGTCAGGTCGACGTCAGCGGTGTCGATCAAACGCACATTGCCAACGGCCCCGGCGCGGACGATGTCCAGTTCCTGGGATTTGTTCAGCAACTGCGTGTAGATCTGCGAGGCCACTTCAACGTCGCGGGTCAGGTTGAGCAATTCCTGCTGGGTGGCGGGCAGGTCCTGAACCTTGCCTTCGAGGGATTTCTGCTGCTGGGTCAGCTCGCCGATCTGCGTCATCAAAGCGCGGTAGGCCGGGTGCTGTTTGGTGAACTTGCGATCGAGCTCGGCCTGCTGCATTTTCAGTTCGGAAATGCGCGTTTCCAGCGCCACCGACTGGCCCAGCACCGACTGGGTTTCCAGCGAGATATTCACGGTCTTGCCATGGGTCTGATAGGCATTCAAGGCGTCGCTGGCCTTGGCCAGATCGCGTTTGACCTGCGGCAACTGACTCTGCAGGAACGCCAGGCTTTGCGCGGCCTCCGCCGAGGTGCGGCGCACGTTTTGCTCGACGTAGAGCGAGGCGATCTTGTTGAGAATCTTCACCGCTTCGCCAGCGTCGGAGCTGGCCAGCGCCAGACGAATGATCCCCGACTCCTTGCCTTGCTCGGAAATATCCAGTGCGTCCTGATAGCCCTGAATGGTCACGATCCGTGGATTGCGCACCACTTGAAAACGCGTACCGGGGTTGGCCGCCAGTTGCGCGATCTGCCCTTCTACACCGTCGTTGGCAAACGCTTCACCGGCCACACCTTCGGCGAGCAGATTGTCGTTCTCATCGAACAACTGGAAGCGCTGTTGCTCGCCGGCGATCAGGGTGAGTTTCTTGCCGAGCAGGTCTTTCGGCAATTCCAGTCGTGTGAACTCCAGACGCTCACCGCCCCAGGCATAACTGCTCAGACCGAAGCGCGGCGGCGCGACGCTGGTCTCGCTTTCGCCGCGATAGCGCCGCGAAAGAAAGCCGCCGATCAACGGAAACGTGTTGGGAGTGACGTCGATATCCAGGCGCAGGTCATCAACGGTTTTGCCGATCACCGCGCGGGATTTGATGATGCCGATTTCGGTCACCGATGGCGATTGCCCACCGAGCATGCTGTTGAGGTCGGAGAAACCGAGCATGTCGTTCTTTTTCGGTTCGACCTGCACCAGCGCGTTCGCCAGATACACCGGCGTCGCCAGCACCGCATAGGCGACGCCAGTGACCATGAAGGCACCGGTCAGCGCGCCGATCAGCCACTTCTGGTCGATCAGGCTGCCAAAGATGCCGAGCAGATCAATACTGTCTTGATCATTGTCGCGGGAGCCGATTACGGACGGTAACTGCATAAGTCTGTTCTTACCATTCACTGTTCTGAAGAATATTCATCAATGCCCGAGACGCTTTGCCCATGAACTAACAGCATCTTCAATCAATGCGTGGGCATGAATAAAAGCGGCTTTGCCTTGACGATACGGGTCATGTATTTCGCGCTCGCTCTGCCATTTGCCGAGCAGAAACACTTTGCCTCTGGCGTGCGAGGCAATCTTCAGCACTTGATTGACGTGGGCCTTTTCCATGACCAGGATCAGATCCGAGTCATTGACGATGTCCGAAGTCAGTTGCCGCGCCTTGAAAGCCTCGGCGCAGTGCCCGTGTTCTTCGAGAACCTGCCGCGCCGAGGCTTCGACGCCCTCGCCCACGCGGGCGGACAGGCCGGCGGAGGACACCGTGATGGCGGACGGGCCCAGCGCGTTGCGCAGCAGCAGTTCAGCCGTCGGACTTCGGCATATATTGCCCACGCAGACAACGAGGATCTTTTTGAACAAGTCTTGCTTTCCTGTGTAATATCAAACAGCCAACATGCCGTGAAAGTTAATGAACCCCCACGACTTTCCTGCACTCAGAAATAGCTTCGCCCTGTTAGTACAGGAACATTAAGTACCACAGCGTTTTAAGCCGCCCCAACCACAATTAGCGGACTAAAAATAACTGTGATTTTCAGTTGCTGTTTTCCTGACAAAAAATAACATTCACGCACTTAGTGCCATCATCGTTATCGGAAATTGAGTAACGGGATAAATATTCGTAGTTGTCATTCTCTTCAGGAGAGCAGACATGAAATCAGCACAGCGCAATAAACTCGCCGCCCTCGTCCTGATGGCAATCGGTGCCACGAGTCAGGTTCATGCCAGTGAGCTGTTCCCCAACCTTCCAGCGAAAACCATCGGCGTTCAGGTGAAGATCCAGAGTTTTACCGCTGCCGATGCCGCGCAGATCAAAGCAGCAGGTTTCAGCTTTGTGCGCTTCGGCGTGTGGAGCGACAGCCTCACCGCCAAGGCTTATCAGAAACAGGTCAGCGACGCCTTCGCCGCCGCTGCTTCCGCCGGGCTGCCGGTGTTGCTGACCGTGCGCGCAATCAAGGCTTTGCCCGCGACTTCGCCCGCTGAACTGAACGCAGCCGGTGCTACGTTTGCCACCGCCGTGACCGGGCTGGAAAAATCCTGGAGTTCGCAATTGGTCGCGATCGAAATATGGAACGAGCCGGATCTGGAAACCTACTGGCCAACCCGCAATTTCGACACCACGTTCGTGCCGTTCATGGCAGGTATGTGCAAGGCCTTCGAAGGCCAGCCGCAGACGACACCGCGCGTCGGTTTCGGCTTCGCCCGGCCGCCAAGCGCCGGTTCTGCCTCAACGGTGGCGCTGAAAAGCATCGTCAGCGATTACCCCAAATGCCTCAACGCGGTGTCCTATCACCCTTACGGAATGACCGCTACGCAGATCAGCAACGCGCAGACGTTTATCCAGCAGAACTTCAATCTGCCGGGGGTCATCAGTGAGTGGGGAGTTTCCGCCCTCGCCTCCAACGGCGGGCCTGAGGGGCAGGCGACCAGGATCAACGCGTTTATCGCTGACGTTAAACGTCTGAATATCCCGCTGACATCTATCTATGAATGGCGCAACAGTGATTCAGGCAGCAATGATCGCGAGAAGAACTTCGGCTTTCTCACTTCCGACGGTCAGCCAAAACCGGCACGCTTGTCCGTGGAAGGTTTGTTGAACGCTGAGTAGGGCTTGGGCAACCGGTCTGTTCACAGGTCGGTTGCTTTGAACCTGTGGGCTGTTTTGGCATCGTATTCATCGACACCGCGCCCCGCCTTTCAAACAATCGTTTTCAGGTTGTTGCCGCAGGGGCCATCGATCCACGAATGCACCCTTGAGTGCCCGTCAGCGCTCGGGTAATGTCTTCAGACCCATAGGATAGAGCACGCCCATGACTTCCAAGCTGGAACAACTCAAACAGTTCACCACCGTGGTTGCCGACACCGGCGACTTCGAAGCGATCGCCCGGGTCAAACCGGTCGACGCCACCACCAACCCTTCCCTGCTGCTCAAGGCCTCGGCGATTCACGGTTACGCCGAACTGCTGAACGATTGCGTCCGCGACTGCAAGGGCGATGTCGGCCTGGCCAGCGACCGTTTCGGCGTCGCAGTGGGCAAGGAAATCCTCAACGTGGTTCCGGGCCGCATTTCCACTGAAGTGGATGCACGCCTGTCCTTCGACCAGGACGCGATCCTCAAGCGTGCACACCGCCTGATCGAGCTGTACGACAAGGCTGGCGTCGGCCGCGACCGCGTGCTGATCAAGATCGCCTCGACCTGGGAAGGTATCCGCGCCGCCGAGATCCTCGAGAAAGAAGGCATCCAGACCAACCTGACCCTGCTGTTCTCCTTCGCCCAGGCCGCCGCGTGCGCCGACGCCGGTGTCTTCCTGATTTCGCCGTTCGTGGGCCGCATCTACGACTGGTACAAGAAGGCCAACGGTAACGACTACACCGGTGCCGATGATCCGGGCGTGCAGTCGGTGACGCGCATCTACAACTACTACAAGGCCAATGATTACAAGACCGTGGTCATGGGCGCGAGCTTCCGCAACATCAACCAGATCGAGCAACTGGCCGGCTGCGATCGCCTGACCATCAGCCCGGAACTGCTGGAAAAACTCGCCGCCGACACCGGCAAGCTGGAACGCAAACTGGCACCGGGCAACGCCGGGGAAGCGCGTCTGAGCCTCAACGAAGCGCAATTCCGCTGGTTGTCCAACGAAGACGCGATGGCCACCGAGAAACTGGCTGAAGGCATCCGTCAGTTCGCACGCGACCAGGAGAAGCTGGAAGCGTTGCTGCAGGCCAAGCTGTGATTTGAGTTTGTAGAATGCAAAAAGGGCGAACCTGAGAGGGTTCGCCCTTTTTTGTGTACACGCAATTCGCTGTCAGCCCGTCACCTGTGGCGAGGGAGCTTGCTCCCTCGCCACAGGCCATCAGTGTCTTTCGAGGGCATTCACCAGATCATGAAACGCCTCACGATTGGAATCGTTCAGGCCCATGAGAATCTTGTGCGCTTCCAGCACTTTGATGCGCACCACCTCTTCCGACTGATCCTGATCCGGCAGGTCGTCCAGGCACTCCGGGCACGGCACCGGGTGGTTGACGATGTTGAACACCTGCTCGAAGCCCATCGACTGCAATAGCCGGGTGATGTCTTCGTGGGTGGTGACAACCGTCGGCAACAGACCGACCTTCTGCCGCGACAGGATCGACAGTTTGGCCAGCAGGCCGAGGGTGGTGCTGTCGATGCTGCGGGTTTCGGTCAAATCGATCACGATCGCGTTGAAGTTCAGCGCGGTGAAGATTTTCTCAATAGTCGCATCCAACGCCGAACACAGGGTCAGGCGAACTTCACCGACGAACTTCAGGACGAAGGTGCCGTCCTGCTCGGCGAACTGGATTCTACCGGTACTCATTGAAGATTCCTGCTCAACACCAACAGGGCGATATCATCCGGCATCTCCCCTAGCGTGGCCAAACCAAACACTTGCCGCAGACCATCCAGGCTGCCGCCCGCTGACTTCACCCGTTCGGGCAAAGCAGCCTCTTTTTCTTTGAGCGTTGCTTCCGGCAAAAGGTCCAGAATGCCATCAGACATCAGCGTCAGGCTGAACGTCGGCGGCAGCTCAAGCACGTGGTCTTCGTAGGTGGCTTCATTGAACAGCCCCACCGGCAGACCACGACCTTCGAGATAACGAACACTGTCAGGCGTGTACAACACAGGCAACGGCAGATGGCCGCCGATGCTATAGGTCAACAAACCGGTCTCCTCGTCGATGACTCCACCGACCATTGTGACGTGTTTACCCAGCTTACAACTGATCAGCCCCCGGTTGATATGACCGAGCACTTCCGAAGGCTTGAACTCCGGCAAGGTACCGCTGCGTTTCGATTCGAAGAGCAGACGCGTGGTCATGAACTTCAACAGCACAGTGACGAAGGCTGATGACGCGCCATGCCCGGAAACATCCGCCAGGTAGAACGCGACCCGACGCTCGTCGACGCGGAAATAGTCGACAAAATCACCCGACAGGTACAACGACGGGATGATCTGGTGGGCAAAGTTGAATTCGTCGATGCTCCACGGGCTGTCCGGCAGCATGTTCATCTGCACCTGGCGACCGGCATTCTGGTCTTCCTGGAGCAGGTTCAGGCTGGCTTCGAGCTCGCGGTTGGCCTTTTCCAGCTTCTCGCGGTAACGCTGGTTTTCCAGTAGCAGCCGCGCACGATCCAGGGCCCGGCGCACAGAGTGCTCGAGCACAGCCAGATCTTCGAGAGGCTTGATCAGGTAATCTGCCGCGCCGAGGCGCAGGGCCTCGACCGCGTCGTTCATCACCCCGGCACCCGAGACCACGATCACCGGCGTTTGCGGCGAGCGCTCGGTGACCTGACGAATCAGTTCGAGACCGCCCATCTGCGGCATGCGCAGATCGCAGATCACCAGATCGGGCTCGTCTTGCTCGAATACCTGAAGACCCTGTTGACCGTTGCCGGCCTGCAGGACGCTGAAACCACTGTCTTCCAGATAGGCCGCGAGGCTCGCGCGCACTACCTCGTCATCATCGATTATCAGCAGCGTGGCACTGGTTTTTGGCATGTGGGCAAACGGCGCCAGAATTAGGTTGGCGTAGTGAGCGGGGCAACGGCCCTGCGCAGACTACTGGATTCGCTTTCTAGCCTCTCTGCTGCAGCGCTTTCAAGCATTCGCCTGGCGCGCGGTTTTAAACAGAGGTGCCCTTCTAAGGCGCAGACGGTACTCCCATCCGCAGAGCGTTTCAAGCATGCGCCGATTGTCGCTTGACGACTTTGTTTGTCAAATCACCGGGAGTTATAAGAACCGCTCCAACCGTAACCCGATGGAAGGTAGCGGCAGTCGATGGCGATGCTCTGGCGCAGACAAAAAAGGCGACCCGAGGGTCGCCTTTTAGGCATCGGTCGAATCAGAAATCGTCTTCGACTTGTCCGTCCTTCACCTTGAACTCGCGGTTCTGCAGGTAAGCGTTGCGGATGAAGGTGTACTTGTCGCCGCTGATCAGCTTCTCACTCGACAGCAGGCTGGCACGGGTGTCGACGATGTTGAGGCCGAAGATCGAGTTACGCGTCGGCACATGATCGATGTAGCGGTACATCCCGGTGTAGCTGTCGACGTATTTCGACGGTGCGTCACGCAGGGTGCTCGGGCCCATCAGCGGCAGCATCACGTACGGGCCGCTGCCCACGCCCCAGTAACCGAGGGTCTGACCGAAGTCTTCGTCGCTGCGGTTCAGGCCCATCTGGGTGCCGACGTCGAAGAAGCCGAGCAGACCGAAGGTGGTGTTGAAAATCAGTCGGGCGGTATCAACGCCCGCTGCAGCCGGTTTGGCCTGGAGAATATTGTTCGCCAGGTTGGTGACGTCACCGACGTTGCGGAACATGTTGTGGATGCCGTCTTCAACGAACTGCGGGGTGACGAACTCATAACCCTGCGCCAATGGCTTCAGCGCGTAGGTGTCAACGAAGTCGTTGAACCGGAATATCGGCCGGTTGACGCTTTCCCAAGGGTCTTCTTCCGTGGCCGCCTGAGTGGCGAACGGCGCCAGCAACAGGCTGGCACATACACTTAGCTGAGCGAGCGAAGGGCTCCAGCGCATAGAAAAACTCCTTGGATTTGATACTGGCGCGGACCTCGGGGCCCAGGCATTAAGGCCGCTAGTATAAGCGTAAACGGCGATTTGGGCAGTCTGGCAGGCAAGGATATGCAGGAAGTTTCCTACGTCGTCTTTCACAGGGCTGTCATGCAACTGTCACCCGCGCGCCATAGCCTTGAGCGTTATTTCAGGGACGTTGCCATGACTCACGCCGAAACCTTGCCCGTCGCCGCGCCCAGTCTGACTGCCGTACTGTTCGGCCTGAGCGGTTGCCTGGTGGATTTCGGTTCCCGCGCCGCGCAACAGCTCACCCCCGGGCCGGAACACGCCGAAGCCACCCCGGGCGCGCTCGAAAGCCTGAGAAGCTTGCAGCGTCAGCGGATACCCTGTGCCTGGCTCGACGAATTGCCCCCCGCCCTCGCTCATTCACTGGCCGCTTCGCTGCCAACCTGGATCAAGCCGACGCAACATTCAGCAACAATGAATCCATGGCCGGCACCCAATGCGTGTTGGCAAGCATTGATGGATCTGAACATCGACCGCCTCGATGGCTGCCTGCTGGTCAGCGGTGAGCCGCGCCTTTTGCAGGCCGGCCTGAATGCCGGACTGTGGACAATTGGCCTGGCGTCCTGCGGCTCGTTGTGCGGCCTGAGCCCGAGCGAATGGCAGGCGCTCTCGCAAGCGGAACGCGAACAGTTGCGCGGCAAGGCGACCGTGCAGTTGTTCAGCCTTGGCGTGCACTCAGTGATCGATCATCTCGGCGAACTGGATGCCTGTCTTGCCGACATCTGCTCGCGCCGCGCCAAAGGCGAAAAGCCCTGACGAACGTCATGCAGGTTCACCGAGGGTGGATTAATCTAAAGGTCAGCCATAGACCTTTGGCGCGCGGCTGCGGTCAATGCCAGTGCCTATTGATAAAAGGAAACCACCATGCCCGCCCAAGAACTGCAAAAACAGCTCGATACCCTGCGCGAGCAGCTGGAACAGAATCCACCGCTGTCGGAAGTCGAGCGTGAAGATCTGCGTGCGTTAATGGTGCAGATCGAATCGGAAATCCAGCTGGAAACTGCCACCCAGGACGCGAGCATTGCCGATGGTGTGAACCTGGCAGTGGATCGCTTCGAGCTTGAACATCCAGCTATCGCCGGCACCCTGCGCAACATCGTCAACGCGCTGGGCAGCATGGGCATCTGACGCCACGCCGCACAAAAAAGCCCTGCCAGCGATGGCAGGGCTTTTTCATTTCCACAATTTGAAACGCAATCTCCTGTAGGAGTGAGCCTGCTCGCGATAGCGGTGGACCATTCGAGATCAACGTTGAATGTCAGTCAGCTATCGCGAGCAGGCTCACTCCTGCAGTTACTGACGCACCAGACGATGGTTCGGCAGTTGCACCTCTTCAGTGCTGCGATACGGGTTGATATCCAACCCGCCGCGCCGAACATATCGCGCGAATACAGTGAGCTTCTGCGGCTTCAGCAACCGCTGCAGATCAAGAAAAATCCGCTCCACACACTGTTCATGGAAATCCGAGTGCTGGCGGAAGCTGACGATGTATTCCAGCAGGCTGGCGTGATCCAGCGCCGCGCCGCGATATTCCACCACCACGCTGCCCCAGTCCGGCTGGCTGGTCACCGGGCAGTTGGATTTGAGCAGATGGCTGTGCACGCTCTCTTCAACGATTCGCGAATCGTCGCAACGCAGCAATTCCGGGCGCGGATGTTCGTAGTTGCTGACACGGATATCCAGATCGTCGATGCACACGCCCGGCAGTGCCACGACGCCTTCAGCCTCAACGTCCTTCAAACTGCGAACCCGCACGCCCACCGGTTTGCCGGCGGCGGCGGACAGATCCTTGACCAGCGTCGCCTCCAGCGTGGCGACGTCGGCGAACGGCGTCTGGTTCAGCGAGTTGAGGTACAGCTTGAACGACTTCGATTCGATGATGTTCGGCGAGTCCGCCGGGATGCTGAATTCAGCGATCGCCACCACCGGTTTGCCCGACGGCAGCAGCCACGACAGCTCGAAGCAGTTCCAGAAATCTACGCCTCTATACGGCAGGGTTTCGGCGCTCAGGCCCAGCTCTGCCCATTTCGCGGTGCGCGGAATCGGGAACAGCAGGGACGGCGTGTAGGTGGCGATGTATTCGCTGGATTTGCCCAGCGGCGAATGTTCGGCTGCGGGATGCATGGCGGAAACCTGACTGAAGAATCAGCGGATTCTACCAGCCTTTGCCCGCGCCTTTGAGTGCTTACTGACTGACTGTCAGGTTGCCGACCATGCCCGCCTGGTAATGCCCCGGAATATTGCAGGCGAACTCAAGCGCCGTGGCCTTGCTGAAGGTCCAGGTCAACTCCGCGGATTTACCCGGTTCGACCAATACACTGTTGGGGTCGTCGTGTTTCATTCCGTGGCCCATCGCCGCGTGATCCATGCCCGCCATGTCGTGGGACATTTCTTTTATCCCCGTCGGCGTGAGCATGCCGCTCTGCTGCATCTGTAACATTTCCTGCTGGTGACTGGCATGCATCGCCGCGTCACCCAAGTTGAATTCGTGCAGCAACTGGCCTTTATTCACCAGCACAAAGCGAACCGTCTCACCCGCCTTGACCTGTATGGTTTTCGGATCGAAGTTCATGTCGCCCATGACGATTTCGATACTGCGCGTGGCCTGGCTGACCGCTGCCGGCTGGCCGAAAGCGTAGGTGTGCGCCGGTGTCGCCCAGGCTGACGAAGTCAATGCCAGCAGACAAGCCGCTACTGTAAGAGGTGTGCGAAAAAACATGGTCACGCTCCAGCAAGAGAAGGTTCAGCCTGTGGGAAACTCTAACCACCCTGGGCTGGCACCGACCTGACAGACAGATTACAACTTTGTCAGCTTGGCGCTTATCGCCGGATCTCACGGTATAACGCCCTCGCCCTTCTAAATACCATCCCGTCCGAGTCGCCCATGAAACTGTTGATCGTTGAAGACCAAGCCAAAACCGGGCAATACCTGCGCCAAGGCCTGACCGAGGCCGGGTTCAATACCGAGCTGGTGGCAGACGGCATCAGCGGCCAGCAATTGGCCTTGAGCGGCGAGTACGCGCTGCTGATCCTCGATGTGATGCTGCCCGGACGCAATGGCTGGCAGATTCTGCAAGCGGTGCGCAGCGCCGGCCTCGACACGCCGGTACTTTTTCTGACGGCCAAGGACGCCGTGGACGACAGGGTTCACGGCCTCGAACTGGGTGCTGACGATTATCTGGTCAAGCCATTCGCCTTCTCCGAACTGCTCGCCCGGGTGCGCAGCCTGTTGCGGCGCGGCAGCGCGATCGCCCAGGAAACCAGCCTGCAACTGGCCGATCTGCGCCTGGATCTGATCCGCCGCCGGGTCGAACGCAGCGGCCAACGCATCGACCTGACCGCCAAGGAATTCGCCCTGCTGGAAATGCTCCTGCGCCGCCAGGGTGAGGTCCTGCCGAAGTCGCTGATCGCTTCACAGGTCTGGGACATGAATTTTGACAGCGACACCAACGTCATCGAAGTGGCGATCCGCCGCTTGCGCCTGAAGATCGACGACGACTTCCCCAACAAACTGATCCACACCGTGCGCGGCATGGGTTACGTGCTCGAAGAGCGTGCGCTGTGATGCGTCACTTATCCCTGAGCACGCGCCTCGCCCTGTTGTTTGCCGCCTGCACCGCGGTGGTCTCGCTGTTCGCCGGGGTACTGTTCGACCGCGCCAGCGAGGCGCACTTCATCGAGCTCGATCAGCAACAACTGGAGGCTAAGCTGATCGGCCTGCGCCGCGCCTTGCAGGATCTCCAGCCTGCCCAGCGCGAAGCGCGGCTGGCCGATGAGTTGAGCCGCCAGGCCGATCTGTCGTTGCGCATCACCAGCGGCGACGGTCAGCACTGGTACGACAGCTCGGTGCAGATCCCCAAGAATCTGCCGCTGCAAACTGGCCTGTCGACCATCAGCCATGACGGCACCGACTACCGTGTACTCCGCGCCCCGCTCTACCCGGACTCAACGGATTCGCCGCAACTGACGCTGCTGCTGGACATCACCCATCACCAGCATTTCCTTGCGCGCATGCAGCATCTGATCTGGCTGACCGTCGGCCTCTCAGCGCTAGCCACGGCGTTGCTCGGTGCCTGGGCCGCGCGCAGCGGACTGCGCCCGTTGCGGCGGATAAGCGCGGTGGCCCGTGGGATTTCTGCGCAATCGCTGAATGCCCGACTGCCTGAAGAGAAAATGCCGCCAGAGCTTGCGGAAATGGCCCACAGCTTCAACGCCATGCTCGCACGCCTCGACGACTCGTTTCAGCGCCTCTCGGCGTTCTCCGCCGACATCGCCCATGAACTGCGCACGCCACTGTCGAACCTGCTCACCCACACCCAGGTCACCCTCACCCGTCCGCGGGCACTGGAGGATTACCGCGAAGCGCTGCACAGCAACCTCGAAGAGCTGCAATGGATGGCGCAACTGGTCAACGACATGCTCTACCTCGCGAAGGCCGATCACGGCCTGCTGATGCCCAAGCGCGAACCGCTGGAACTGGCGGACGAGGCTGACATGTTGCTGGAGTTTTTTGCGCCATTGGCCGAAGACGCTCGCGTTAACCTGAGTCGTGAGGGGGCGGCGCGTATCGAGGGTGATCGCGGCATGTTGCGCCGGGCCTTGTCGAATCTGCTGGATAACGCGCTGCGCTTTACCCCGGCTGAAGGTGATGTTCGGCTGAGCATTGTCGAGCAGCCGCAGGCTGTACGCGTTTGCGTCGAGAACAGTGGTGAGGGGATTTCAGCGCAGGTGTTGCCACGTCTGTTTGACCGGTTCTATAGAGCGGATCCGGCGCGGCAGGAAGGCAGCAGTGAGCATGCGGGGTTGGGGCTGGCAATTACCCAGTCGATCGTCCGTGCGCATGGCGGGACGATTCATTGCGAATCTGAAGCGGGCTGGACGCGGTTTGTGATCGAATTGCCAACGGAAGAATGAGGCCAGCAGTACCGGCCCTATCGCGAGCAGGCTCACTCCTACAGAGGGAACGCATTCCAATTGTAGGAGTGAGCCTGCTCGCGAAAGCGGTCTAAAGGTTACGAATATCTCAGCGCATGCGCCGGTTCGATCTTCGCCGCCCGCCACGCCGGATACACCGTCGCCAGAAAGCTCAGAACGAAGCCCGCCGAGCAGATCAACAGCACGTCGCCGCCCTGCAGTTCCGAAGGCAGGTTGCTGACGAAATACACGTCCGAACTGAAGATGTGCTGCCCGGTCACGCGCTCGACCCAGCCGACCAGTTCGCTGACATTGAGCGCGGCGATAACGCCCAGCACGCCACCGATGATGGTGCCGACAATGCCGATCACCGTGCCCTGCACCATGAAGATCGCCATGATCTGCCGCGGTGTGGCGCCGATGGTGCGCAGGATCGCGATGTCGGCGCCCTTGTCGTTCACCACCATGATCAGCGTCGCGATGATGTTGAACGCTGCCACCGCGACGATCATCAGCAACAGCAGGCCGATCATGGTTTTTTCCATTTTCATCGCGCTGAACAGGCTGCCCTGGGTGTGGGTCCAGTCGTCAGCCTTGAAGTCGGCGCCAAGGCCACCGGCAATGTCCGCAGACACCTTCGGCGCGGCGTACAGATCCTTGACTGCAAGGCGCACGCTCTGCACCTGATTCGGCTGCCAATGCTGCATGGTCGCCGCATCGGCGACATGGATCAGGCCCATCGAACCGTCCAGCTCGGCACCGACCTTGAACACGCCAACCACATTCAGGCGCTGCATGCGCGGAGTAATGCCTCCCGGCGCGGTGCTGACTTCCGGAACGATCAGGGTGATCTTGTCACCGACGTTCAGGCGGAAACGCCGCGCGGTGATTTCACCGATCACCACGCCAAATTCGCCCGGTTTCAGAGCATCAAGACGCCCTTGGACGATGTGCTGAGCAACGATCGACACCTTGCCTTCCTGGGCCGGGTCGACGCCGCTGATCTGGATCGGCTGCATCGAACCCTTGTACGAAAGCATGCCTTCCATTTCGGTGAACGGCACGGCGGCGGTCACTTCGGGATTTTTCATCGCGGCGGCGGCCACCGGTTGCCAGTCGTCGATCGGCTTGACGCCGACGATGGTCGCGTGGGGCACCATGCCGAGGATGCGCGAGCTCATTTCGCGCTGAAAACCGTTCATCACCGACAGCACCACGATCATCGCCAGCACGCCGAGGGCGAGGCCGATCATCGAGGTCATCGAAATGAATGAAACAAAGCGATTGCGGCGCTTGGCGCGGGTATAGCGCGTGCCGATAAAGATCGATAACGGTCTGAACATTCGCTGGGGCACCGTGTAGAAATAAAAGACCCGGCGCCGTTACGAGCGCCGGGTTTCAGCCAGTCAGATGGGGGTGAGGCAGCCTTCCTGCAGCTGCAGAACGCGATCCATCTGGCGAGCCAGGTTCAGGTCGTGCGTCACCACCAGGAACGCCGTGCGCATCGACGTGCTCAGCTCGAGCATCAGATCCTGAATGCCTTCGGCGGTGTGCAGGTCGAGGTTGCCGGTTGGCTCATCGAGCATCACCAGCCCCGGGTTGTTGACCAGAGCACGAGCGATGGCCACGCGCTGACGTTCGCCGCCGGACAGTTCCGCCGGCTTGTGCTCGAGGCGATGGCCCAGACCGACCCGCTCCAGCAACGCCGTGGCACGCTGGCGCGCCTCCGGGATGGCGGTCTTGCCGATCAACAGCGGCATGCAGACGTTTTCCAGCGCGGTGAATTCCGGCAGCAAGTGGTGAAACTGATAAACGAAGCCGAGCGCGCGGTTGCGCAGCAGGCCGCGCTTCTTCTCGCTCAATGCCGACAGCTCTTCGCCATCGAGCCAGACGCTGCCCTTGCTCGGCGTATCGAGACCGCCGAGCAGGTTGAGCAAGGTACTTTTGCCGGAACCGGATTTACCCACGATCGCCACGCGCTCGCCCGGGTGCAACTCCAGTTGCAGGCCGGCCAGCACTTGTACCGACTCAGGGCCTTCCTCGTAGGATTTGCCCAGGTTACGGCAGCTCAGAATTGCTTGTTCACTCATGCCCGACTCACTCATAACGTAACGCCTCCGCCGGCTGGGTGCGCGCGGCACGCCAGGCGGGATACAGGGTGGCGAGGAAACTCAGGACCAACGCAGCGGCGCAGACCATGACGACGTCCTGGCTCTGTACCTGCGAAGGAAGATAATCAATGAAATACACGTCAGCATTAAGGAACTTGTGGCCGATCAGCCCTTCAAGCGCCGAAATCGCCGCACTGACATTCAGCGCCGCGAGAATCCCGACCACCGCGCCGATGGCCGTGCCGACCACGCCGATTACCGTGCCCTGAACCATGAACGTGCGCATGATCGTGCCCGGTGTGGCGCCGAGGGTGCGCAGAATGGCGATGTCGCCCTTCTTGTCGTTCACCACCATCACCAGCGTGGAAATGATGTTGAACGCGGCGACGGCGACAATCAGCAGCAACAGCAGACCGATCATGGCTTTTTCCATGCGGATCGCCTGATACAGGTTGCCGTGGGTGCGGGTCCAGTCGCGGGCGTAGTAACGGTCCTCGCCGAGCTGCTGGGCGATGTTCCACGCCTCGCGCGGGGCCTGGAACAGGTCGTCGAACTTCAGACGCAGGCCCTGCACCTGATCGGCTTTCCAGCGGTGCATTTTCGCCAGATCCTGCAGATTGGTCACGCCGAGGTAGCCATCGAGCTCACCGGCGCCGACATGGAAAATCCCGACCACGGTGAAGCGCTTCATGCGCGGGAACATCCCGGCCGGGGTCACGCTGACCTCCGGCGCGACAAAAGTAACCTTGTCGCCGATGCCGACGCCGAGCTTGGTCGCGGCCTTGTCGCCGATGACGATGCCGAAGCTGCCCGGTGTCAGGTCGTCGAGTTTGCCCTGCTTCATGAAGTTGTCGATGATCGACACATTGCGCTCGAGCGCAGGATCAATGGCATTGAGCAACACTTTGGAGACCTGACCGTTATTGGTCAGCAGGCCCTGCATCTGGGTGAACGGCGCTACTGCCGTGACCTGCCGGTTCTGCTTGACCTTGTCGGCCAGGCTCTGCCAGTCATTGATCGGCTCGCCGGTCTCGAGAGTAGCGTGGGGCACCATGCCCAGCACGCGGGTGCGCATCTCATGGTCGAAGCCGTTCATCACCGACAGCACGACGATCATCACGACCACGCCAAGGGCGAGCCCGATCATCGAAGTCAGGGAAATGAATGACACAAAATGATTGCGACGCTTTGCACGGGTATAACGCGTGCCGATAAATACGAAGAGAGGTCTGAACATGTCGGGGCTTGTTCGGAGGGAAAAGGAACGTCCTTGTGGCGGGGGGCGAAAACCAGCTTTACCCCCAGACCACCGCCGCTACCATGGGTTCGCCATGTCGACATTAGATGAAGAAGATCGCCGCGAATACTACCGTATCGAGGACACGATCGCACTGGAAATTCGGCCCCTGTCCGCTCCCGAAGCCGCAGGCCAGGAAGTGTTGCAGGATGCTTCCCCACTGTTCAACCTGCTCAGCGAATTGCACCTGAGCGAATTCGAGTCGCAGCACCTGCTGCGGCAGATCAGCGAGCGTGACCGCGCCATCGCTGCATTTCTCAAATCGCAGAACAAACGCATCGACCTGCTCAGCCAGGTGATCGCCCTGACCGCGCTCGGCCACATCGGCGAGCCGCAGCCGGTGATCATCTCCGAAGGCGGGATCGACTTTCAGTACCCGACCCCGATCGCCACCGGCGCGCATCTGTCGGTGAAACTGGTGCTGATGCCGCAGGCGCTGGGCCTGCTGCTGCGCGCCCGGGTCACGCATTGCGATCCCAAGGGCGATGGCTATGACGTCGGCACCGAGTTCGAACGCCCGACCGATGCGCAGCGCCAGCTGCTTGCGCGCTACATCTTGCAAAAGCAGGCTCAGGAACGCCGTCTGGCCCGCGAACAGAACGAATCTGGCATTTAACTTAAGGAAGCACCGTGACCCTCATCTACGGCCACCGCGGCGCCAAGGGCGAAGCACCGGAAAACACCCTGAGCAGCTTTCAGGAATGCCTCAAGCACGGCGTGCGCCGCTGCGAACTGGATCTGCACCTGTCCAAGGACGGCGAGCTGATGGTCATCCATGACCCGACGCTCAAGCGCACCACCGAACGCCGCGGCAAAGTCGTCGAGCACACCGCTGCCGAACTGGTGACCTATGACGCGCGCAAGGGTGGCCCGGGCTGGATCAAGCCGTGCCCGATTCCGACGCTGGAAGAGTTGTTCGAGAAGTGTGATTTCGAGCACTGGCAGCTGGAAGTCAAAAGCGCTTCGCGCACCCGCGCGGCGACTACCGTGCTGGCGATTCGGGAAATGGCTCAGCGCCACGGACTGCTCGACAAGGTGACGATCACCTCGAGTTCGCGGGAAGTCTTGAAGGCAGCGCTGGATCTGGTACCGGACGTGTCGCGCGGCCTGGTGGCCGAATACGCCTGGCTCGATCCGTTGAAGGTCGCCGCCAGCTACGGCTGCGAGATTCTCGCCTTGAACTGGACGCTGTGTACGCCGGAACGCCTGCAGAAGGCGCAGCGTCAGGGCCTGCATGTGTCGGTGTGGACCGTCAACGAGCCTGCACTGATGCGCAGACTCGCCGACTTCGGCGTTGACAGCCTGATTACAGACTTTCCCGGTTTGGCCACTGCCACCCTTGAGAATTGCTGAAATCGGTCTCCCCGGCCGGCTCAGGCCACCGGCCGGAGCCCGTCAAAAAAGCCGGTTGAGGCCGTCGTACGCTGCTACCCGATAGGCTTCGGCCATGGTCGGGTAGTTGAACGTAGTGTTGACGAAATACTTCAGGGTGTTCAGCTCGCCCGGCTGGTTCATGATCGCCTGACCGATGTGAACGATCTCCGACGCCTGATAACCGAAGCAGTGCACACCGAGCACTTCCAGCGTCTCGCGGTGGAAGAGGATTTTCAGCATGCCTTGCGGCTCGCCGGCAATCTGCGCCCGCGCCATGCTCTTGAAGAAGGCCTTGCCGACTTCGTAGGGCACTTTGGCCTGGGTCAGCTCCTGCTCGTTCTTGCCGATCGAGCTGATCTCCGGAATGGTGTAGATGCCGGTCGGCACGTCATTGACGAAGCGCCAGCTGCCATTGTCGACGATGCTGCCAGCGGCCGAACGACCCTGGTCGTGGGCGGCACTCGCAAGGCTTGGCCAGCCGATCACGTCACCGGCGCCGTAGATGTTCTCCACGCAGGTGCGGTAGTTCTGGTCGACTTCGATCTGGCCACGGCTGTTGACCTTGACCCCGATGTTTTCCAGACCCAGCGTGTCGGTATTGCCGGTACGGCCGTTGCACCAGAGCAAGGCGTCGGCCTTGATCTTCTTGCCGGACTTGAGGTGCAGGATCACACCGTTGTCCACGCCTTCGACGCGGTCGTACTCTTCGTTGTGGCGCACGGTGATGTTGTTGTTGCTGAAGTGGTAGCTCAGCGCCTGGGAAATTTCCGAGTCGAGGAAGCTCAGCAACTGGCCCCGGTTGTCGACCAGTTCGACCAGCACACCCAGACCACTGAAGATCGACGCGTATTCGCAACCGATCACACCAGCGCCGTAAACGATAAGTTTGCGCGGGGTGTGGCCGAGGCTGAGGATGGTGTCGCTATCGTAGATACGCGGGTGGTGGAAATCGATGTCCGCCGGGCGATACGGACGCGAACCGGTGGCGATGATGATGTGCTTGGCGACCAGTTTTTCGACCACGCCGTTGCCGCAGACCACTTCGATGGTTTGCTCGTCGGCAAAGCTGCCGGTGCCGAAGAACACGTCAACGCGGTTACGGGCGTAGTAGCCGGTGCGCGAAGCGACTTGCTTGGAAATGACTTTCTCGGCGCTTTTCAACACGTCCGGGAAGGAGAACCAGCGTGGCTCGCCGATCGCGCGGAACATCGGGTTGGTGTTGAACTGCATGATCTGCCGCACCGAGTGACGCAGTGCCTTGGACGGGATGGTGCCGAGGTGGGTGCAGTTGCCGCCGACCTGGCGACGGCTGTCGACCATCGCGACCTTGCGCCCCGCTTTGGCGGCGTTCATTGCCGCGCCTTCTCCCGCCGGGCCGGAACCCAGTACCACCACGTCGTAGTTGTAGACAGCCATGCGTACTCCTCAGAACAGGCCGCGATGCCAGCAGCACCGGCGGCTAAATCACGCCGAACGGCGGCGCGAAGGAACAATTGGGGGCCAGTGAAGAACCCGGACACAGTCTATAGAAGCGTCAACGCCGCGCACATTAACCCTTGGTCGCGTCGTAGGCTACTTTTGCCTGCACTACAACGCCAGCTTTCGTCTTGTCTTCAGTCAGTTTTTTTCGTCGACAAGCTGCGCAAATGCCTGACTGCTGCGGGTGACGAAACCTGTATCGGCACGCAGGACAAAGAATGCAGCAATGTCATGCTTTTGGGCATAGTCCTGCGCCCTTTCCGGCCCGAGAATCAGCAACAGCGTCGATAGTCCATCGGCCATCAACGCTGAAGGATGAATCACCGTGACTGACGCCAGCTCATGTAGGACCGGTCGCCCACTGCGTGCATCGATAGTGTGGGAATAACGCCGGCCGTCCTGCAGAAAATAGTTGCGGTAGTCGCCGGAGGTGGATACGCCGTAACCATCGACATCGATAATCCGCTCGGCCACTTGCTGGTCATCCCGGGGCTCTTCGACGGCGATGCGCCACGCTGAGCCATCTGGCTTGCTGCCCTTGGCTTTGAGTTCGCCCGTGGCTTCGACCAGGTAATTGGCGATGCCCATGCCCTGCAATCTGGCGGCGATGGCATCCACGGCATAACCGGCGGCGATGCTGTTGAAGTCGACTTCGACAGCGGCGTCCTTGCACAAACGGTTGCCGTCGATACGCAGATGCTGATGGCCGACCCGCTGCATGACCTCGGCCAGGGCAATCTCATCGGGGATGATCTCTTCGCGTCCTTGCGGACCGAATCCCCAGAGATTCATCAGTGGTTCCACGGTCAGATCGTAGGAACCTTCGCTTTGCGTCGAAAGCTGTTCACCGACGCGGATCAACTCAAGCACCGCTGCCGGCATCGATTGGCAACTGTCGGCAGGCAACGAGTTGAAACGCTCGATGGCTGAGTCACTTCGGTAAGTCGACATCTGTTGATCGACTTCACCGAGGATGGTCTCCACTTCGCCGCGCACCTGTGCAGGATCGGCAACCCCGGCGTGGCGCACGTACTTGACCGACCAGGTGCTGCCCATGGTCGAGCCGCCGACCTGTTCCAGGGAATCGCCGTTGCCGCAGCCGCCGATTGCCCCCGCCAAGACCACAAGCCCCAACCAGCGTCCAGTTAACAATTCTTCATCTCCCCGCAAAACCACGGCGGCCATTATGAACTACAAGCGCCCGCTCGCTTCCCCATGGCAGCAACGCCTTTATACAAAATTGAACAGTGAGTACCTCCCATGTCCTCGACCACGGGCAAAGGCAAAGCGATCTTTCGCGTTGTCAGCGGCAACTTCCTCGAAATGTTCGACTTCATGGTCTACGGCTTCTATGCCACGGCCATCGCCAAAACCTTCTTCCCCACCGACAGCGCGTTCGCTTCGCTGATGCTGTCGCTGGCAACCTTCGGTGCGGGCTTCCTGATGCGCCCGCTCGGGGCGATTTTTCTCGGCGCCTATATCGACCGTCACGGACGGCGCAAAGGGCTGATCATCACTCTGGCGATGATGGCCGCCGGTACAGTGCTGATTGCCTGCGTGCCCGGCTACGCGACGCTCGGTGTCGCCGCGCCGCTGCTGGTGTTGTTCGGCCGTCTGTTGCAAGGCTTCTCGGCGGGCGTGGAACTGGGCGGTGTGTCGGTGTATCTGGCGGAAATCTCCACGCCGGGGCGTAAAGGCTTTTTCGTCAGTTGGCAGTCCGCCAGCCAACAAGCTGCGGTGGTGTTCGCCGGCCTGCTCGGCGTTGCTCTGAATCACTGGCTGAGTCCGGAGCAAATGGGCGAATGGGGCTGGCGCGTACCGTTTCTGATTGGCTGCATGATCGTGCCGGTGATTTTCTTCATCCGTCGCTCGCTGGAGGAAACCCCGGAATTCCAGGCGCGCACCCACCGCCCTACCCTCGGCGAAATCGTCCGTTCGATCGGCCAGAACTTCGGCATCGTCATCGCCGGCATGGCACTGGTGGTGATGACCACGGTGTCGTTCTACCTGATCACCGCCTACACCCCGACGTTCGGCAAAGCCGAACTGCACCTGTCGGACCTCGATGCCTTGCTGGTGACCGTGTGCATTGGTTTGTCGAACTTCTTCTGGCTGCCGGTGATGGGCGCAGTGTCCGACAAGATCGGGCGAAAACCCTTACTGCTGGCGGCAACGATTCTGGCGATCCTGACTGCGTATCCGGCGCTGTCGTGGCTGGTGGCGAATCCGAGCTTCAGCCATTTGCTGATTGTCGAACTGTGGCTGTCGTTCCTCTATGGCTCCTACAACGGCGCGATGGTGGTGGCGCTGACCGAGATCATGCCGGTGGAAGTGCGCACGACCGGGTTTTCACTGGCCTACAGCCTGGCGACGGCGACGTTCGGCGGGTTCACTCCGGCGGCGTGCACCTACCTGATTCATGTGCTGGACAACAAGGCAGCACCGGGCATCTGGCTCAGCGGCGCGGCGGTATTGGGCCTTGTTGCCACGCTGGTGTTGTTCCGTGGCAATCGGCATGAGTTGCGCACGGCGCAGGCTTCGGTTGCCAGCGGCGCCTGACAGAATGCTTTCGCGAGCAGGCTCGCTCCCACAGGGA